>PCBQ01000046.1 GCA_002731395.1 Methanobacteriota archaeon | reverse complement strand
CACGTTGAGTCCGGACACCTTCTCCGTGCCGTCCTCAAGGACCCACGGAACGCGTTGTTCCTTGCTCTTGATGGCCTTGTTCGATTTGGTGTCAAGGCCCAGGTCCATCTCCACGGCCGTTGTTTCACTGGCGATCTTTGAGCGCACGTGCGTGGGTTTGCCGGTCGTGAGCTGACTGTACATCACCACACCTGTGATGCCAATGCCCTGTTGACCACGCGATTGACGGATGGCGTGAAAGCGTGAACCAAAGAGCAACTGACCAAACACTTTGGCGATGCTGTCGCGGGGAATGCCTGGGCCGTTGTCCTCGACCTCCAATTCAATGATGTCCCGTTTTGGATCGGCCTTGCGGATGTCGATTTTTATGTCGGGCAAAATGCGTGCTTCTTCGCACGCGTCGAGGGCATTGTCCACGGCCTCTTTGACCGCCGTGATGAGGGAGCGGTGGAGGCTGTCAAAGCCGAGGAAGTGCTTGTTTTTCTCAAAGAACTCAGAGATGGAGGCTTGCTTCTGATTGCCGGCCATTCGTGTGGCGATATCCCTCTTTTCACTCATGCAAGCACCGTCCTGAGGTCCTCCTCCGTCCTGATGACGTCGGGCCTCGAACGGTGCACAGGCCTCACCGACGGTTCATGAAGAACCGGGTTCAAATCACGCAAAGAGGTCGTCTCGCCACGCGGTGATTTCGCCCGTGAAGGCGCTTGCCGCCACGGTGAGGGGGCTGGCCAAGTAGAGACGACCGGGGCCGGACCGGCCCTGGAAGTTGCGGTTGATGGCCGAGACCGTGACTTGGCCGGCGTCGGTCGAGACGCCGGGACCCGCACCGATGCAGGCGCCGCAACCGGGGTCGATGAGTTTCACACCAACCCGCCCAAAGAGGTCGTGCCAGCCTTCGCGCATGGCGAGGGACTTGACGTGCCCAGAGCTGTATTGGATGTAGAAGTCCACTCCGTCGGCAACGACAAGTCCCGCGGCTTCTGCAGCGCTGCAGACCAGGGCGTAGTAGGAAACGTCGTCTTCCTTCCCAGCCGTGCACGATCCGCCGTAGGCGATGTCGATGGCGACGTTGTCCAAATCGGCCACGTTGGCGCCGTTCGTCGGGTCCGAGGGGATGCCTTGGTCAGGGTCGCCCGGATGAGCCACCATGGGCTGGATGGCGGAGAGGTCGATGACGTGCACGCCACCATCGTACACTGCGCCCTCGTCAGGAGCGACCGCCAAGGCGCGCTGTGCGTCGAGGTCGAGGTCCGGCATGCGCTCGTTCATCCATGCGTAGAGCAATTCGTCGGCCTCACAGATGCCCGTGCGGGCGCTGCACTCCGTGGCCATGTTGCACAGCGTGGCACGTTCGTCGACCGAAAGTGACGCCAGGCCCGGGCCGCCGAATTCCATGCTGCGGTTGAGGGTCAATTCTTCGCGGGCATGGTCGGCGAGGATGTACAGGATGACGTCTTTCGCGGTGCAGCCGGGGTGCAACTCGCCCACCAATTCGAACCGAATGGATTCGGGGACCTTGACGAAGGTGAACCCGGCGCTGACCAAGTTTGCGTATTCGGTGGCACCGACACCGTAGGTCAGTGCGTTCGAGGCACCGCCCATGCAGGTGTGGCTGTCCGTGGCCTGAATGAAATCGCCCACTTCGATGAATTCCTCACGCGCCACCTGATGGCAAATGCCGGGCGAGACGCCGTCCACGGCGCTGTAGTCGCGCACACCAGCGTGGACCTGGAAGGCCTTCTGCAGGTCGCGTAGCACCTGCACCTTGTGCATGAAGGGGATGAAGCGCGGGTTGTGATCTGCGTACAGCAGGTGGTCCTCGAAGACCGCGAATTTGTCCGGGTTGGGTAGGGTGTAGTCCTCACCGTAGACTTCGCTGAGAAAGGTGTGGACCTGCGCGGTCGTGAATTCATGGGAATAACCGCCCTGCACGCCGGCGATCACGGGGTCGTGCGGCTTGACGCATTGACCCTCGGGCTGACCGACGAGGTTGCGTGCGACAATTTTCTCGGCCATGGTCATCGGGCGGGGGGGTGTGGTCAGGGCCGGCAAATCGAGTTCGTCCGCCGCGAGGCGCATGGCGAAGGGGAAGAGCCCACCCTGCTCGAGGATGAGGCGCGTCACGGGATCGTAACGTGAGGTGAACTCCTCAAGCGCGAGTTCCTCACCGTTCTGCAGGCGCTCGAGCATCGCATGGTCGCCCATGAGTTGTCCGAGGTTGATGTTGTTCCGCTCATGGATGGGCGCGAAGGAGGCGGCGATGACCAAGCGAATGCCGGCCCAGCGCTCGCACTGCGCCGCGGTTTCGCGGCTCGAGCCGGTGCCCTTGCGCTGGCCGGAGACGATGACCTGGAAGCCGCCGTTGATGAGTGCATTTTCTTCAAACACGCGCTTGCCTTCGTGCATCAGACCCGCGTAAGCGTTCTTGGCGATTTCGGCCGGCTCGTGGTCGAAGCAGACCCATGCCGGCGTCATCACGTCAGTGTTGATGTCGTCGAGCAAATCTTCGACAGAGAGGTCCTCCATGTGCAGGTTAAGGCCCTCGTAGAGCTGCTTGCGAATGAGCTCCAAATCCTTCGTCAAGAAGAGGACGCGGGCACCCTCCTCGAGGCGGACGACGGATGGCATTTGGTGCTGCATCCTCATCCCCGTTCTTGCCAAGCGTCGCACCTGTTTAACCGAATCGGGAGGGCTCTGGCATCGTTTTCTCGACGGGAAGAATCAAAACCCGCACACTGAAACATAATGCGCATCGAAAATGGGTTACTGCGTACCATTTCAATCGTTCAGGTACTTGGACTCAACGGAAGAATGTTGAAATACCTCACCGGTCGGGGTTTAAGTGAACGACCTGATGCATCAGGCCGGTATGGGTGTTGAGGATGGAAGACAGGCATGTGGAAGACGTCGTGAAATGCAGTGAATGTGGCAGCCGAAGCCTCACCCGCGACGAGACCCGCGGCGAACTGGTCTGCGACGACTGCGGGCTGGTGCTCGAAGACAACGTCATCGACCAGGGTGCCGAATGGCGCGTCTTCTCCCCCGAACAGGGCGACCAGCGCGCCCGTACCGGTGCTCCGATGACCGTCATGCTCCACGACAAGGGATTGTCCACAGACATCGATTGGCAGAACAAGGACTACTCGGGCAAGACGATCAACTCGCGCTACCGCTCCCAATTCTACCGCATGCGCAAGTGGCAGAAGCGCTCCCGCGTGAGCAACGCCACCGAGCGCAACCTCGCGATGGCTCTTGCCGAGTTGGACCGCATGGCCAGCCGCCTCGAGCTGCCCAAGTCGGTCCGTGAAGCGGCCGCTGTGAATTACAAGAAAGCCGTCGACAAGCGCCTCATCCGCGGCCGCTCCATCGAAGGTGTGGCTGCTGCGTCCCTGTACGCGGCCTGCCGCCAGTGCGGCGTGCCCCGCACCCTCGATGAAATCGGCCAAGCAAGCCGCACCGGCCGCAAGGAAATCGGCCGCACGTACCGCTTTATGGTCCGTGAACTGAAGATGAAGATCATGCCCACCGGGCCTGAGGATTACATCTCCCGTTTCTGCAGCGGTCTCGGGCTCGACGCCGAGGTCGAAGCGAAGGCCTACGAGCTCATCAAGGCCGCCCAGGAGAAGGAATTGACCAGCGGCCGCGGCCCCACCGGCATCGCCGCCTCGATCATCTACATCGCCAGCGTGCTCTGCGGCAAGCGCCGCACCCAGCGCGAAGTCGCTGAAGTGGCGGGCGTGACCGAAGTGACGATCCGCAACCGGTACAAGGAACTCATTCAGAACCTGAACATCGAACTCGAGATCTGAACTATGATTTTCCACAAGTGAACCATTGTGGGGAAATGGGTTAGAACCAATGCTCAGATTTGAATTTCAATCCTTTTCAATTCGGTCATAAATCGAGACTACAGTGTGGGCTGTCTCCACAATTTTCTGATCTCGGAATTGTTGTATTTGCCGGTCCACACGTTCCTGAGCCCTTGCTTTCCGATCACTAGATCTCTTCATGAAAAATCCCACAATGCCCAACACACCCGCAACCATGCCGATGATTTTTGACAAATTACTGAGAAATGGTTCGTCATTTGAACCATGGTCCATAGAGCTAGGAATTGCACAACCGTCAAGTCCAACAGAGGTGTTTTCCGGTGTGTTCGAACATGAATCACGCGAATCAACAATGCCATCGTTGTCGGAATCTGTCAATTCCTCTATCGCGCAGCCGTTAGCGTCAACGTTGGAGTTTGGGCTGTCTGGGCAGTAATCCGGATTAGTGCCCGAGCGATTGTCACCAAAACCATCTCCATCTCTGTCTTCCCACTGACTCGCATCTGTTGGAAAAGGATCGGAATTGTCACCCTTACCATCAGCATCTGAATCCCTGGATTCAGTTGCGTCGTTTGGGAATTCGTCACTGTTGTCTCCGACTCCGTCATTGTCCGAATCGTACCACTCTGACGCGTCATTTGGGAATCTGTCAATTCCATCGTCATATCCATCTCCGTCAGAATCAGGATAGGATGTTGTTGGAGATGTGACCTTCCATGTTGCATTTACGTCTCTGTCTTGCCTTGAATCGTCTCCGTAACCGGAGAGAGTAAATTCTTGCTCTGGGTCTGATAACCAACTGAAGTAGAATTCCCCTTTCCATTCGTCAGAGCTACCGTGCATGTCGCATTCATCACTATTGGCAAAATCCTTGTCTTTACATGAAATCAGGAATCGTATGTTGGAAGAATCATCTGGAATGTTGACGGTCAAATTCCACGCACTACGAAGAACAAATACGTCATCCCAACGTGGACTTTCAAAACAATCGATTTGAACATCATCCGCAAAAACACACGCTTCGAAAAATGGGTCTGGGGCGCCATCACCAGAATCCCATTTGCCCGATGCGTTTGCATCCCAGGACACCAACGTGAGAATTACGTGTGCATCTTCGTCATCTCGATGGTCTCTTTCGTCAGGTATTCCATCTCCATCGGAGTCCTGTGCGGCCGCATGTAGGGGCAAGAAAAAAACCAACACAGCCAAGATCGAAGCGCAGTGTACCGGCTTCATGAGTTTTGGTTGCTGCTTTTATTGAAAAAGAATCCGCGAAACGACCTGCGAATTTCCCGCGTAAAGACCTAGCCATCTAAGGTTCCAAACGAATGTGATTCAGGTAAACCAAGACAAAAGGGGTATGACGTGTTTTACCCATCCAGTAGAGTATGCTGGGGAAAGGGACATGGACGGTCCGCCATGACAGCGGTGCATGGGCGACGTGCGCATCGAAGCCGACACCATGGGCGAACTCGAGGTTCCGGCGGACCGGTACTACGGCTGCCAAACCGCCCGCTCGCTGATCAACTTCGACATCGGCGAGGATACGATGCCCCGTGGCGTCGTCCGCGCCTTTGGCATCCTCAAGCAGGCCGCAGCGCGCACGAACGTCGCCCTTGGCCAGCTGGACGCCTCGATCGGTGACCTAGTCGCTGCCGCTGCCCAGGAGGTCATCGACGGGAAGCTGGACGACCACTTCCCGCTGCGCGTGTGGCAGACCGGCTCTGGCACGCAGTCCAACATGAACGCCAACGAGGTCATCGCCAACCGCGCCATCGAGATGGCCGGTGGCGTGCTGGGCAGCAAGTCGCCCGTGCANCCCAACGACCANGTCAANCGGGCGCAGTCNTCCAACGACACCTTCCCCACCGCGATGCACATCGCTGGAGCCGAAGCCATCGTNCACGAGGTCATTCCTTCNGTGGCCGCCCTGCGTGACGCGCTGGCGGCCAAGGCNNAGGCCTGGTCGGGCATCGTCAAGATCGGCCGGACCCACCTCATGGACGCCGTGCCGCTCACCCTCGGTCAGGAAGCCGGCGGCTGGGTGGCCCAACTGGACGCAGACCTGCGCCGCCTTTCCTTCGCGGTCGAGGACCTGCACGAGTTGGCGCTCGGCGGCACCGCCGTGGGCACCGGCCTGAACACGCACCCTGAGTTCGCCGAGCGGGTGGCCGCGGCCATCGCCGAAACGACCGGCTTGCCCTTCGTTTCCGCACCGAACAAGTTCGCCCAACTGGCGGCCCACGACGCCGTGGTTGCTGCGTCTGGAGCCTTCAACACGCTCGCTGCTTCGCTGATGAAGATCGCCAACGACGTCCGCTGGCTCGGTTCTGGGCCCCGCTGTGGCCTTGGTGAACTCGCGCTGCCGGCCAACGAACCTGGCTCTTCCATCATGCCTGGAAAGGTCAACCCGACGCAAGCCGAAGCGATGACGATGGTCTGCTGTCAGGTCATGGGCAACCACACGGCCATCACCATCGGTGGCAGCCAAGGCAACTTCGAACTCAACGTGTACAAGCCGATGATGATCCACAACCTCCTGCACAGCGCGCGCCTGCTCACGGACGCCTGCCGCGCCTTCCGCACGAAGTGCGTTGACGGACTGGAGCCGAACCTCGCCGCGATCGGCGACCACCTTGAGAACTCGCTGATGCTCGTGACCGCGCTCAACAACCACATCGGCTACGACATGGCGGCGAAGATCGCCAAGAAGGCGCACGAGGAAGGCAGCACGCTGCGCGAGGCCGCTTTGGCGCTCAACGCCCTGACTGAGGAGCAGTTCGATGCGTGGGTTCGCCCTGAGGACATGACCGGGCCCTCGGCCTGATCAGTTTCGAAGCGCCTTGAGCTTGGCCAACATCGCCGCACGGTGCGCGGCCGCTTCATCGTCCACGGCCTCCACTTCGTTGTCACGGGCGAGCCTGCGCCGAAGCATGGGCGCGTCCAGCACGATGACGTCGCCCGCTTGCGTGCCCATGGCGAGCCGCGAGCCTTCGGCCGTCATGGCCTCGATCTTGGACACCTCGTGGGTCATGAGGCCCGTGCCGTCCACCTCGACCAGCTCGAGACGACCTTGCGCGCCCGACCAGCGTGCGACGGCCACGAATCCGTCCTCACCTTCAACGGCGGCTGCCGTGGTCACGGGTGCGCCCTTGAGCGACCATGCCACGCCGTTCTCGATGCAGGCGAAGCCCCCTACCTCGTCGCTGAGGAAGAGGCGACCGCCACCCGTGTGCATGGCATCGGCCTGCACCATGCCGTCCACGCCCTTGCCGCTAAGGCGCAACAGGTCGCCCACGCTTGACAGCACGAGCGGGCCTTCCGCGTCGTGCGCCATGGCGAGCACCGCGGCGTCGTTGATGGCACGGTGCTCGAAGGTGCGGCCGTCCTTGGTCACCAGGAGGCCACCGCGCGGCCGTCCGAGGCCGAAGAGCAGTTCACCGTCGTGTTCGATGACGTCCCACGGACGCTCATCAAGGCGGTGAACGTGGAGTTCCTCGCCAGAGGCATCGTGCAGCCAGAAGGCGGATTCGAGGAAGTCAAAGTGCTCAATGTCGTAGACCGACGACGTGGTCAGCAGGTGTTCGCCGATCACGCATTGCAGGTCGGCGCTGCCCTCCAGCGGACGCGACCAGCGTTCTTCACCGGTTGCGAGGTCCAGCACGACCACGTGCAGGCCAGCGGTCAGCGCCAACGCGTCGCCCCATGGCGTGACGGCCATCACGCGGTCGGGCGTTGAGGCCGTCCAGAGCAATTCGCCCTGCTCGTCCCAGCGCTTGACGCGTCCGTCCCAGCCCCCGGCGATCAGCCCACCGTCGGGGAAGAGGTGGACGGCAGACACGGGTTCGTCGAGATGGCGCACCATCCACGCAAGGTCCCGTAGGTCCATGACGCGTCCACGGGCCGCTTCAGGCATCAGCCTTGGGGGTCGCTGTGCGCTCAGGCAGACGGGCGCCTCAAGCCAGCAAGTGGTCGATGATCGCGCGCAAATCCTGTGCACGTGACGCTGGGTCGAGGCCAAGCTCAGCGATGCGCGCCCGCCCGGCTTCGCTCCAGGCCATTCGGGTGTCCATGTCGGCCGCTTG
>PCBQ01000045.1 GCA_002731395.1 Methanobacteriota archaeon | reverse complement strand
TCAACGAGACGCCCTTGTTGACCACCGTGCAACTGAACGCGATGGACGACCCGATCGACACCCTCGAGGATTGCGGCTACAACCGCTGCGGCGGCCTAGGTGACTTCCTCGACATTCGCGTTGACGCCGAAGGCCGCACCTGGTTTGCGCTGGCCCACAACATCGGAGGTGCAAGCGGCGCCGACGTCGGCATTTTCGCGACCTTCCACGAAGGCCCCAGCCTGCGCGGTGAGAACATCACCATGCTGGCCCCGATGCCCGCCGGTGGTCCGCAGACCCTCTGAACCACATCGGGCAAAGGACAAGGCTGGGGGGCCAATCCCCGCCCATGCGCAGGACACCCTTCGACGGGTCTCCCCCTCCTGAGGAGGAGAACATGAGTCCACTGGAGCGGGCGCTGTTCCTTGGCTTCATGGCCGTAGCTGGCCTCTTGCTGCTCTCCTTCGCCTACGGCCTCGTGTTGGAATTGATCGGAACCTGAACAACATCAACCGGTTGGCGCGTCCATGAGGTTGATTTGACGTACGGCTTCGACCACGTCACCGTCTTCCCACCAATCCACGGCGACAAAGGTCGGACGCTTGCCGTGTTGGAGCCAACATTCCGTGGCCCGTTCGACGATGAAATCGACCTCGTTCACCTCTTCGGCACGCAGCGGATCGGACAATCCAGCAGGGCCGCCAAGCCAGTTATTCATGTGAAAGACAGGTTGGGCACCATCGCCTCGGTGCACGTCACAATTCATGTCCTCCGGGTCGTCTTCGGCGTAATTTGTCGTCCACCCGTAGGTGGTGAAGCCGTGGAAATGTGGATGCGCCTCGTCGTTGGCTTGCTCCCAGAAGAGCACGAGGGTCGTGCCATCGTCGACCAACTCGCCCAAGGTCGGCCACGGCGTGTTCAATTCGTGGACGTAGACGCGTTCGGTCAAGTTCGCTCCGCTGAACTGCGCCCAAAGGTGGTCCGGCTCGACGTAATTCTCGATGAGCAGGGTCACGACATCCCGTGGTGCTGCACGCATTCGACCCTCGAGTTCGCCGAGCCATTCGCTTGGGTCAACACGTCCGTAGGAACACGGGCTGATGGCGCCGTCATGGCTGCCGTGGCAGAAGCGCACCTCGTCCACAAGAGGATCGTCCCGATCGATGTAGTGCGTGTCGAGCATGAAGGCCCGCATGCCCGCGTCCCACTGCGCGTCCAACCCGCTGCGATGGTTGCTGGCCGGGTAGAAGATGCCGTCTGCGTGTGTGGCAAAGGCGTTGTGCGTTTCAGGAAAGGTGACCTCGTCGTACGGTCGGTCGCACAGGACCTCCATCCCGTTGCACTCACCCTCCGACGTCTTCGCCTGAACGGGCGTTTCCTCAGAGGAGAAGACGCTCCACGACACCGCCACCAAGAGCAGCGGCACGAGGGCGGCGAAGGCCCACCGCGTGGCGTTCATCGGCTTTTGTGGCAGCACGGCTCCTCATCATCTTTGTCGAACCTGGAGGGCTGTGGCCGGGAGGTGAGCACCGCCTAACCGTGCGAAGGTCAGAAGTCAGCACATGTCCTGAGGCCAAGGCCCGCTCCCAGCAACAATCAACAGAGGGCCGTGGCCGGGAATTGAACCCGGGCTGGCAGAACCACAATCTGCCGTGCTAACCCCTACACCACCACAGCCAAGAGGTATGGCACCGTCCTGACGCGCCTATTTCAACGCACCGCAACGTGTTTCTTCATGGTGCAAAGGACCCGTGCGTTCAAGTGCTGCTGGGGCCCAAGCCGATGCATGACCAAGGCACGCGTGGCGACCTTGCTCGTCCTCCTCATGCTCCTACCCGCCTTGCCGGCAGCTGCCCGAAGTGTGCACAGCACCGCTGACGTGGACCTCTTGCCACAAGGCGTGTTCGACGATTCGACGGCGTGGACCCTCGATGACAGCGTCTCGTTCAGCACCGCGCCAGCTCAGCACACTCAGGCCATGGTCGCCGACGATCACCTGACCTTCATGCACGAGCGCCCAGAAAACCTCGTGGCGCAGACGGTCTGGGCGACGGCCACCCCAACCGACAGCAACGCCAGTCTTGGGGCGCCCGACGGGGCCTACACGTGGAGCACCGGCCCCGACATCGACGTCAACGGATTCGACGTCAGCGGTCTGACGAATTACGCCGTGCGTGACGTCACCCTCCTGCTGGCCATCGAAGTGCCGCAAGCCCTCTACCAAGACAAAGTTCGAATCTCACACGAAACCGGTGGCGTCTTCGATCTGGTCAAGACGTGGTCAAACACGGGCGGTGGCATCGATTACATGGACGGACAGCCCTACCGCATCGGCTTGGACGATCCTACCAACTGGACGTGGAGCGAACTCGCAGACCTGACGGTCCGTTTGGACTACGTCTCGGAGGGAACCACCGACGACAGCGAACTCCGCGTGGACGCCGTTGGCCTCGAAATCGTGGTGTTGACCCCCTGGTACGGCGGTGAACAGGCCACGGCGACCTCCACGACCACCAACGTTGGGATTCCCGTGATTCACCTTGACATGGACGCCGGCACCACAGACGGCCTGTCCTTGGCGGCCTGCGGATTGCAGGCCTCGAGCGAAGGCACCATGGGGCATTGGACCAGCGCAACCGTCGAACGACCCGCAGAACAACGCCTTGGGCGCGTGGCCTACACCTTCGACGGTCCGACGGACAACCTCTCGTTCGAGGTACGGACCGTGGCCAGCGACGGCAGCGTGGGCGCTTGGACCTCGCACGACACCAACACGCTCCTGCCCGACGTCGACGCCGTGCAACTCCGTGTCGTCATGAACGAAGGATGCATGACACGGCTGACCGTTGATGTCAACGATCCAACGCTGACGCTCATCGGCCGAATCCACGGCGACATCGAGGGCTTGCTTGAGAGCAGTTCGCGTTGGGCGGCCTACGTCAACGGCATCGTTGTCGCCAACGAGCCGGTCACCACCCTCGGCAACTTCCAGTTTGACCTTCCAGTTGGGCACGCATTGGCTGCGTCGGAAGGCGAGGTGGAAATCCGGCTTGGATCGGTGTTCACATGGGATGCGGACGGTTCTGCCAGCAGCATCGCCGTGGAGTTTAGCGAGGTGCGACTGAGCGGCGGTTACAGCATCGAGTACGATGAAGATCCCGTTTGCCAGAACGTTGGGGATCAGCACTTGACGGAGGATGCGGGCGGAATCGTCCTGCCGCTCATCACGCGCTGCACCGACGACAGAACCCTAAGTGATGATCTCGCGGTGAGCTTCTCGAACACCGCACCGGACGTGGCCACCGTCGACCTGACGGAAGGTCAAGTACGCGTGTCGCTGGTGCCAGAAGCTTCCGGGCATGCGGTCATCACCACCACGGTGATGGACGCCGCGGGCAACACATGGATGGAAACATGGACGGTCCACGTCGCTAACGTGGACGATGCTCCTGTCGTGGCTGAGTTCCTCGGAACGGTACCTGTGGAGCATGAAGTCGAAACCACGGTCTCCATCGACGTCACCGACGTGGATTCCACCAACCTGCAAGCCACCACAAACCGATCGTGGGCCAGCGTTGACCTTGCGGCTGGCGTGGTGAGGCTCACCGCCCCGACGCCCGGTTACGTCTCCGTTGGCGTGACCGTGTGTGACGACACGTCGTGCACGGACCGCACCCTCGACCTCGATGTTCGCGCCTTGGCGGACCTGAGCATCGATGACATCACCGTCCCTTCGGCCGAATTGGAAGCCCAAAGCATCGTGGACGTGGTGGTCTACGTCCGAAACACAGGCGCCGTGACCGCTACACTCGTGGACGTTCGCTTGACCGCTGACGGAGAACTCATCGGCACAGGGGAGATTCCCCTCATCGCGCCTGGCGGCCTTGGCGTGGTGGAATTCGCCTGGCAGGTGCCCGAAGACGGTGACGCCCTCGTACGCCTCGAAGCGGAAGTGGACCGAAGCACCACCACAGATGAGCGCGACGAGTTCAACAACCTCGCCAGTCTGATCGTGACCATAATTCCTGGAGAAGATACCTCCGATGACGGTCAATCCGCTGGTGGCGGGCTCGCGCTAAACGACCTCACCGTCGTGGGCCTGACGCTGTTTGCCCTGGTGGCCATTGTTGGCCTCTTCGCGGCCTTCGCTCCAAAGCGGGTTCGAAAGATCGAGTGAAGCCGACCCCTCGGGTCGCATAATGCGCGAGGAGCGCTGAACCTTCATATGCCAAGAGCAGAGGGCTCGCTTCCTCTTGAGGCCGTGGGGGCCGTCCGGAAACGGCAGGAGAGGTTGTGGGGACCATGCCGGAGTTGAAAATCCGCATTGAGACTGAGGAATACATCTACGAAGAGTACATCGAAGCGTGATCATGCTTCAGCGCTGGTCCATGAACGAGGATATACCTCGGTCGCCATGACCACCGTCTCTGCTTTTGCCACTTCGCCATCGGACATCTCCTGTATGGAGGAACTGTCCACGCTCAAGCGCATCAGCGCGATGAGCTCGCCTTTCATCGACATCGCAGCCACCAGCGAGCCCGTGGTCCAACCACCATCGACGGACACGACGCCTGGTCGCATCAGAGGTGCCCCGTGCGCAACCGCACCGACCGCAGCATCACGCACCACGACGGTGGGCAAATCTTCGACGAGGATTTCGATGGGGTGCAACAAGCGTAACAAGGCTTCTGACCTGCCTTCTGAGGACCACAACCAGTGCGCGTCTGCGACCTGTTGGAGGGTGGCTGAGGCCTGAAGATCAAAGCGACCTGACGCCGAGCGTCGCAACTCGACGAGGTTCACAGGTCGGTCCAAGAGCAACCCCAAGTCTCGGGCCATGGTACGGATGTAGGTTCCAGCCTCACAGGCCACTTCAATCACGATGTGTGTGGCGTTCCGGTCGAGCAACACAAGGCGTTCGATACGGCGCGTCCGGACCTGAACCTTGACCGCGGAAATCTCCGGCGGGACGTTATAGACACGGCCACGCAAGTGCGACAAACCTGTTTCGAGGGCGTCGTCACCGATGGATTCTGGAACGTCAAGCACCGCGATGTAGGTTTTGTCGTGGGTCAGCACCTTTCCCGTCAAGCGCATCGATTTGCCAAAGGTCAGAGGAAGCACACCGGTCGCGAAGGGGTCGAGCGTTCCACCGTGACCCATGCGCTCAAGTCCGAAGTGATCACGAACCCAAGCCGCGACCTGGTGAGAGGTCGGGCCCGCAGGTTTGTCGAGCAACAGCACGCCAGCAGCAATCCGTTGCTCGATGGTTCGCTCTTCCGGGCGTTGCCCAAAGGCGGGGTCGGTGGTGGCTTCGGCATCGAGCACAAGATGAGTCATGCAGAATCCCCCTCGATCATCGCCACCACGGCCTCGAGGACCTCGTTGGCGTTAAGCCGCGTTGCGTCGAGCACATGTGAATAGGGTTCCGCATCCTCAGGCTGCAAGCCATAGAGTTCATCGAAGCGCGCACCGTCCACGGCGCGGCGTTGCTGGTTCGCCTCCAGCGCAGATTCAAGCTCGCCTCCCTCGCGCATCACCACCCGTCGTGCTCGTTCGTGTTCGTCTACCTCAATCCACACGCGTAGACCATCGAGACCGAGGCGGTAGGACCACCAGCCGGCCATCCGGCTCTCGACGACGTCAGGCCCACCATCCGCCTGCATCCGCTCTTGGAGGAGGGCATCGAGTTCGCGGTCCACCGAAGGGTCTTCGGCACACAAACGACCGAAAGCGGCCAAATCAAGGCCTCGACGCGCCGCTTCCTCACGGAAGATTTGTCCCCCGTTCAGGGTGCTCCATCCAAAACGCTCGGCCAAGGCTTGGACTAACGTGGATGTGCCGCTTCCAGGATGACCGGAGACGGTCACGCGGACCATGGTCACACCCACTCGTGGAAGCAGGTTTGACAGACCTTGGTCCGGGGCCCTTCGCGTCGTACTTGATCGCTCCAGCACGTCGGGCACACCAGGTCTTTGGCCGCAGCCGTGGGCGTGGCCACGTCCTCTTCTTTCTCAGAAACCGCAGCACCGTTGCGCTTTCGCGGCCCGTCCCGTCGGCGGCGCTGCTCCTGACGTCGCTTGCCCGCGGCGTCCGTCGAGCCCTTCTTGCCCTGCACCAAGTGAAGAAGGGGTTCAGGGATGCTTTCCGCAGCGGTCACCAAGGGGTGGTTCCGATAACGGAGGAGCTTGATGTGACGGTCCACCACGCGGCCCAGAGGCGCGCTCATGCAAATGTACGCACAAATCCATGCAGGGAAGAGCAGGAAGCGGTCGTTAAGGCCCCACTCTGGCGCCCAAGGCAAGGAGATGTAGCCCACGCGGAAGTCTTCGACCGTGGTGGTCAGCCAGGCAAAGATGGCAATGATGAACACCATGGTGAACATCATCGGTTTCATCGCTCCCATCTGAACGCTCAGTTGCTCTGGCATCATCTGCTGCTGGAGGGTCATGGCCTTGTCTTGCAGCGTGGAATCGCGTGACATGCGGGCTTCGTTCATGATCTGTCGCACCTGGCCTTGGCGGTGCTGGAGGTGCGCTTGTGCGATGGGATCCATGAACAGGTTGCGCAGAACCGTGTTGACCAGCATCGAGGCACTGCCGAGGATGAGCAGGGTGATGATGACAAAGCGTTCCTCAGGTAACACCGGCGACAAGATTGGGTGCGCAATGTCGCCAAGCGTGTTCCTGATGTTGGGATTAACAACGAGCAGGACCATCATGAGCATCATGGCCAGCATGGTGAACATCGCGCCCTGTGGCGGAGCGGGAGGCGCGGGTCCACCTGGGGCCGATGGGGTGCTCACACCATGACGGCGTGCAAGTACGGCATGAACGTTCGCCCGCTCGCACGTCCGGCTGATGCCTTCAAGTCCCTCCCCGTCCACCCACGACCATGCGCCGCCGAACCCCGCTCGAGGTCAAGTCCGGATGGACACACCCCCTGCCCATGCCCATGCCCGGTCAACCCGTCAGTTCGACCTTGGAAGAGGCCGAGGCACAACTGTCCCGCTTACCTGTTCCACCCCGGGTGTTCCTGTGGACGGAAATGGAGCAGCGCTGCCCTGAGGGTTGGGGTTATCTTGCAAGCGTGAGACCAGGCGCTCCGCCTGAATCCATTGAGGCGGAGCTTGGCGCTTGGATGCGCCAGTACCCGGAGGCGTGGCTGGCGGTCGATCTGAGGGTTGGGACCATGGCTCCAGCCACGCGAACGCCGCTGGATGAGTTGTTCCAGAGCATGCGTTGCCCAGTGATCCTCATCGTCGACGAAGAAGACGGGTCAGACCTCGCCCCACGATGGCAGTTGCCGTTCTGAATCAAACGTCAAAGACGAAGCCACAGTCGCACTCGGTGGCGTCACTGGGCACATCCTTCATGCAGATGGGACAGGACTTGGTCGAAGCCTCGACCTCGTCGTTGCCATCGGATTCGTCCGAATCAGCGGCGGCGCCTTCGGACTCTGCCTGAGCATCCTCGTCCGATGGCTCCTCTGCCTCTGCTGCTTCATCTTCAGAACCGTCAGCGTTGGCCTCGTTCCACGCGGCCGCTGCGTCTTCCAATTCTTGTTTCTTGAGGTAATTGTTGCCGTCGTGGTCAAAGGATGATGCGTGGGCGATGAACGCATCACGATGTGCGCTGTCGATGCCATGAGCCTCCATGACACGGTCCAGCACGTCGTCGCGGAATTTCATGGCTGGAGCAGCGTCTTCATGATCAGCTTCAGCGGTCTCTTCTTCAGATTCCTCCTCGGCTGCCGGTGCTTCAACAGGAGCGTCGTCGTCTTCGATTTCATCGCCGAAGACAGCGCCGTGGAAGGTGTTGAGCAGGTCGGTGTCGATCTCACCCTCGCCCTTGATCATGTACGAGACGTCAATGCGCTCGGATTTTCCGACACTGGCTAGGTGCCAAACGACGGTGGTGCCCGTAGCGTCGGACTCTTGTGTCATTTCGACGTCGTCGAGAAGTTCCTTGTTGGCCCGGACATCACATCCGTCCATTTCGTAGCCCGGAGGAATGACGTCCTTCAATTGCACATCAGCCAACGGGGTGTCCCCGTTGTTTTCGAAGAGGATTAGCACCTCATAGCGGCCGCGGCCACCGACCTTCAGGGCCTGCTTTCCGGCCGAGAAGTCACGGCGGTTGTGCACAACGCGAATCGATGGAGCGTGCTCCACGTCGCGCTCGCAGACGGGGCCAAAGCGCTCGCAGCTGAACTCGCTGCGGATTGGTGCGTCCACGCGTTCGTTCTGGGGCGAGGGGTCTGGAGCAACCAAATCGTACGTCACGACGACAACGTCGCCCGGCGCCATACCGATGGGGCCCTTGCGACCGATGGTCAAGGTCAGGGTGTGACCGGCACCGTCTGGGCTGTGATGTTCGCCTTCAAGGGTGATGCCTTCGCTGACTTCCGCCTTGAATTGCTCTGGCGGCAGCGATTGCCCGCCGTGCTTGATCTTCAGCGTCGAGGTGTCCACGGCATGGAACATACCGGGGATGTCGTCTGTGAGGCGCATCAGGTTGATGTCCGAAGAACCGGTGTTGGTGATCTTGATTTCAGCCTGGACGGTCTGCTCGCGGTAGGAGTGGAGTTTGGCCTTGCTGTAGGTTTTCTCGACCTTTCCGTCAACCACCGCGAGGTCACGGGCAGTCATCGTCAGGGTACCTTCGGTGGAAGCGCTGGTGCGCGGCAAAACTGTGTAGGACAATTCCCACGTCAAGTCTGGCTTTTCGGCTGAGGCAACGCTGACCGACTCTGAGCGCCATTCTCCGTGTGGAGCCACGTCTTCGTTGACGTCGCTGAAGTCGAACAAAAGTTCGTCGCTGCCCTTCAACCGTGCCTGAAGCTTCACCAAGTCCACCGCAAAAGACGAGCGGTTTTCGAACACTGCGGTGACTTCCCACGTGTCAGGTCGTTCGCCTTCGACCGAGCGCATGTAAGCAAAGCCACGGCAGAACGCGTCAAGGTCTTCGAAGTTCATCGTTGAGAGCGCGGCATCAGCCCGGTAGGTGGCAACGGCTGAACCGCTGGAAATGGGCTCCTTGCCGTCGGTGGTGAGGGTGCCACGTACAACAAGGGTGCTGGATGCACCGGTGGCAAGCATCCCAACGTCCCACGACAGGGCACCGTCTTCAACGGAGGCGTGTTCAGCCTCAGTGACGCTCATGCCTGCTGGAAGCGGACGGCTGACGACCACATCGTGTAGGTCAGAGGCGCCCACGTTGCGCACATCGATCTCAAGCGCAATGGTGTTCTCAGCACCCATGGCCAAAGAGAGCGAACGCTCCTTGTCTCGGGCTGGGTTCGTGTCGAAGCGCTCGGTCATCATGAGCATATTACGGTCGGAAACAGTGTACTCCACCACGTGCTCTTGGCCTGGCTCAAGTTCCTCAACGCTGACAACGTGGCCTTCGAGGTTCGTCGAAGCTGCATCAGACATGACCGCATCCACGTCGTAAACACGATCGCCCTCGGACGGGTTTGTCAGCGTGAGGGTCCCGGTCACTTTCTGCTTGGTCACATGACCGTCGGCGTCGATGTCGGTATGTTCAACCTCGTGGATGCTGCCCTGGAGCTTGTCGCCTGCGATGCTGTCAACCTCATCGGTTGAGCGGAGCACGGCACCGGCAACCACACCAGAAAGGCCCTCCTCGGTGGCATCGAGTTTGTCCTCGCCTTCGCCCTGCACGCCTTCGACAGGCAGTGCTGCGGTCAGGTCTGGCAAGTCCGCAGGGGGCGCAGGGCTCAGCAGCGCGTCATCAACCAAGGGATCGGCTGGTGGTGCTGGAGCCGCCAAAAGTGCGTCCGCGGCCAAAGGATCGAGGCCAGAAGGAGCGGCGGGAGCGGGCATCGCCAACGGGTCCTCGGGTGGCGCGGGTGGCGCCAGCAGCGCATCCGCGGACAGGGGATCGAGTCCCGGTGGCGCAGGAGGTGCAGGCATGGCCAACGGGTCCTCAGCAGGTGCTTCAAGGCCCGGAGGAGCAGGCGGTGCGGGCATCGCCAATGGATCGTCAACAGGAATGGAAGTGGTCTCTTCGAGCGCTGCAACGGTGTCCTCGGTGAGAGGTTCCAACTCAGGAGGAGCAGGAGGCATCAACACGTCGGAGCCAAGAGGATCCATGCTGGGCGGTGCCGGAGGAGCCGCGAGGGGATCCATGCCGGGGGGCGCGGGTGGCGCTTCCATACCGGGAGGTGCTGGGGGAGCAGCGAGCGCGTCCATGCCGGGGGGCGCAGGTGGCGCTTCCATACCGGGAGGTGCTGGAGGAGCCGCGAGGGCATCCATGCCAGGGGGCGCAGGTGGCGCTTCCATACCGGGAGGTGCTGGGGGAGCCGCGAGGGCATCCATGCCGGGGGGCGCGGGTGGCGCTTCCATGCCGGGAGGTGCTGGGGGAGCGGCGAGCGCGTCCATGCCGGGAGGTGCAGGAGGCGCAGGCGGCAAGCCGGGAGGTGCTGGGGGAGCGGCAAGGGCGTCCATGCCAGGGGGCGCGGGTGGGGCTTCCATGCCGGGTGGTGCGGGAGGGGCAGGGGGAAGGCCAGGAGGTGCAGGAGGCGCTTCCATGCCGGGCGGTGCTGGAGGAGCGGCCATACCGGGTGGCATCGGAGGAGCAGGAGGTAGACCGGGAGGCGCAGGAGGCGCAGGCGGCAAGCCGGGGGGGGCGGGTGGGATGTTATCGTCGGTCATGCTTCTTCCTCCTGAACAGCCCTAAGGCAGCAACGTTTCCATGATTGAGGGGCACATAACCGTTCCCCATTTCAGCGTGAACCGTGCCGTTCTCGGTCCGTGGCGTTGAAGAAGGGTCAGCACCGCCGCTAGGGCATGGCCGGCGGCGACTCAAGCACACCTCCTGTGGTCTTTGTAGTGGGCACCGCTGGGGCTGGGAAGTCATCCCTGGTGACAGCCTTCCAGCGCTGGTCCCGTTTCCTCGAGACCGAAGTCCTCGCCGTGAACCTCGATCCCGGTGCAGAGCGCGTGCATTACGACGCGGAGTTCGACGTGCGTGACATGATTTCCCTCACCGAAGTCATGGACGAGTATGACCTCGGACCCAACGGTGCACAAATCCTCGCNGCCGACCTCCTTGCAGCNCAGGCCGGTGACGTCGCCGAACAGCTTCACGCCCTTTCTGGTGAGCTGATGGTGGTCGACACGCCCGGTCAGGTGGAACTCTTTGCCTTCCGTGAGGCGAGCAGCCACTTGATCGACGTGCTTGGCCGCGAGCAAGCCGCTATCATCTACCTCTTCGACCCAATGCTTTCCCGCTCACCAAGTGGTTTCGTCAGCCAGATGCTGCTTTCCTCCATCGTTGAATTTCGTCTCGGCCTGCCGACGAAGAACTTCCTCAGCAAGAGTGACCTGCTCGACGAGGAAGAGTTGGAGCGCGTTTTGGAATGGTCGGAGCGCCTCGAAATCCTCGAACAGGCCTTGTTTGACGAGGCCGGTGGACAACGAACCGAGTTTGCCATCAACCAACTTCGCCTGATGCAATCCTTCTCCCAAGCCCCGGGCCTGACGCCGCTTTCCTCGGAACTCGAGGAGGGACTCGCCGACATCCTCACCTTCGTGCAGGCCATGTACGGGGGCATGAGCGACGCCCGAGACGGCTTCGCCCAAGACATCGAGCACGAGCGCAACTGAAGCAACGCTCAAGGGCCGCATGAGGCCCATCGCAGGCATGACCGATGCCTTGCTCGCGATTGACGACCTTGGGGACGAACTCGAAGCAGTGCTGCGCTGGGCCATCGAATTCAAGCGGCTTTGGAAGAGCGGCGACGAGGTCGTCTTGAATTTCATGCCCTTGGACACCCTCACCGTGGGATGCATCTACGAGAAGCCGAGCACCCGCACGCGCGTTTCCTTTGAAGTCGGCATCGATCGCTTGGGTGGAAACCCATTGACGCTGCTGAAAAACGACATCCAACTGGGTACCAGCGAAACGGTCTCCGACACGGCCAAGGTGCTGTCCCGCTTCCTCGGGGCCATCACCTACCGGTGCTACGCGCATGCCGACGTCACCGAACTTGCCGAGAGCGCCGACGTTCCTGTCATCAACGCGCTGTCAGACAAGCACCACCCCTGCCAAGCAGCGGCCGATCTCATGACCGTGATGGAAGCCTTCGACACCGATGACAAACTCCGCATCAGCTGGGTGGGCGACGGCAACAACGTCCTCCACGATTTGATGCTGGCCTCCGTCATGCTCGGGCACGACATGGCCTACGCGGTGCCCAAGGGGTACGAGCCGGCTGGAGACGTCGTGGCCCGCGCACACGCCATCGCAGAAAAGACCGGCGCGACCATCATCGCGACCAATGACCCGGTGGAAGCGGTCAGTGGATCCCACGTCATTTACACCGACGTCTTTGTGTCGATGGGTGAAGAACACCTCGACGGGAAGATGAACGACTTCGACGGATTTCAGGTCAACGAAGACCTCGTCGCGAACGCCGACGAAGATTGGCGCTTCATGCACTGCCTGCCCGCGCACCGCGGCGAGGAGGTCACGGACGGCGTGATGGATCACGCGCAATCCATCGTCTTCGACCAGGCAGAAAACCGGATGTGGGCCCAGATGTCCATCATGGCACGTTTGGTGGATCCGGCCGCCTGGGAAGCGATGGGCGAATTCATGGGACTCGAAGCTTGATCACATCATGACGCTGATGAGAAAACCGAACAGACCGGCCATCATCCCCAGGCGCAAGCGACCGACCACCAGCGCATCGTGCCCCTCGTAGAGCGGTCCGTTGGTGGTGATGATCAACAAGATGGCGGGCACCTGAAACAAAATCTGGGGGTGCAACAGTGGACCGAGCCAGTACGGCAAGTAAAGCACCACCAGTCCGAGCATCGCGAACACGTAAGCGATCATCCGTGCGCGCTCCGCGCCAACGGCCATGGGCAGCGTTGAGCGATGGCCTTCGTCGCCTTCGAGGTCGTGCACATCCTTGACGATCTCACGGGCCAAATTCACCAGCGCAGCGACGGTGGCGGCTGCAAGGGCCACGGGATGGGACCATGCGCCACCACCCGATGCCCCAAAGAGCACCACGGCACCGACCAACACCGAAATTGCCATGTTGCCAATCAGGCCACGGTCCTTGAGCGCAGGCCCGTGGTCGTAGGCCAGCATAAGGACGGTGGCTAGCACCCAAATGATGACCGGGGCGAACATGGGTGCCTCGGGCATAAACACGGCCAGAACTGCGGTCCCGAGGACCATCGTCAGCAAAGACACAA
>PCBQ01000044.1 GCA_002731395.1 Methanobacteriota archaeon | reverse complement strand
CCGCAGCGGTTGTAGCCGCAATCCTCGAGGGTGTCGATCGGGTCGTCCATCGCGTTCAGTTGCACGGTGGTCAACAAGGGCGTCTCGTTGAAGGCGTCCGTCGCGTAGGTCAGGTAGGCGTTCCAAATCTCCTCTTCGCGGGCGTCTTCACCGACGTATCCGAAGGCCACGGTGCCCTCGTCGCCGGCCACGACCACGGGGAATCCGGTGCCTGTCAAACCGATGGGTGGGGCGATCATGGTCGCGTTGGACCATGTGCTGCCCTGGTCGCGTGAGTAGGACCAGTAGGGCATGTCGTCGAGGCCCATCCACATGGCGTGGACGTTGCCGGCAGAATCGACCTCCACCTGCGCTTCCTCGGCGTTCCATGTGTCCGCAGTGCCCGTTTCGGAGGTCGGGAGCGGGTGTTCGGTCCACGAAATACCCGCGTTGGTGGTGCGGAAGACGGAGTAACCGTCGCCCGTGCAGCCTTTGTTGCCGCGGTAGAAGTTGCCGTCGACGCTGCCAACGAGGTGAGCGGACAAGCCGCCCGAGGAGCAGGTCACCGGTGCGCCGGAGGTTTCTGGCCCCCACGTGGCGCCGCCGTCTTGGCTTGAGGAGCAGAGGGGGTGGGGTGCGTTGCCGTTGATGCAGAACATCCAGGTGGTCGGATGGAAGAGGGCTTCCATGTTTGAGCTCGCAATGGTTTGGTGGTCTTGCACCGAGTAGATTTGCGTGGCCACGCTTGGTCCGTTCCACGATGCCCCCTCGTCGTCAGACCATTCGACGGTCATGCCGAGCAAAGCGTGCATGTCGAATTTCATGATGCGGCTGGTCCACGGATCGACGTAGATGTAGGGGTCATTGGAGTTCGCAATGGGCAGCAGTGGGTCGTACACGTTCTCGCAGGAGTAATCCAGCACGGTGGTCATACCGATCAAATCGCAGGCCACCACGGCGGTGGAGCCGCCAGGTCCGTTTCCGTAAGAACTCATGAAGAGGGTCTGAGACTCGGTGATGCCCATCGTCGGCTCGAACGTGGACATGCCGATGCCGTAGTAGGTGCCCATGGCATGGAAAGGCGCGTTGCGGCCTTCGAAGACCACGGAGTCGTTGCCCCACGCGTCCACGGCACCGGGCATGTGGTACCAGGTCAACTCAGGCCGCTCGAAGTCCCACACCGTTGGTGCCGCTGGTTCCGGTTCGATGTCCTCGCCACCGAGGCAGCCTGCCAGCGGCAACGTGAGCATCATGGTTGTCAGGAGGAGGGCCATCGTACGCACGCTGCTCACCGTGCTTCCTCTGAAACGGTGGGTGGACTTGAACGCTGCCGTCGGTGCCTGCGCGAATTTTCCAAGGCTTGCCGGTCCAACACGGATTTCCCGTAAGGCGTCAGGTATTGTTCCAGGGGGTCCCGTCGGCGACGAATCCTGCCGTTTCCTTTCCCACCGACCTTGCCGCCGCCACCGCTACCTCGCCCAGCTTTGAGGCGGGCTTGGACTTCGAGGGCGCGTTCACGTTTCTGTGCGTCGGTGAGGTTCTTCATCGACGGGTCCTTCATCAAGCCTTCAAGTTCCTTCTTTTGCGCACGTTTCTTGGCCGCTCGGTGTTGGTAGACGAAACTCATGCCCGCGATGGGAATGGCGAACCAAATCGTGGTCGAAGCCCCGGGGTGGAGGGTCATCACCGGCATTTCCAGGAGAATGAACACGCCCACGAGCAGACCAACAGAGCCCACAGCCGCAGCGGCGATGGTCGGCAGAAGCCGTCGAACGGAGCGTGTGAAGTACCACGTCGCCAAAGCGGCGATGATCGGAATGAACTCGCCTTGTTCGATGTCAATACCGCGCACGTAGAGCGCCTGGACGCCGGCCGTGATGCCGATGAAGGCCAGCAAACCGGCCATCATCCTCAGGCTTGCTTGCGCCACCGACACCATCAGCACGCCGATGAGCGCGGCGCAAACCAGTTGGCTCTGCGCCATGTCCAATGGTGATTCGATGCCGACAGATTCGAGCATGCCAAGCAGGTTTGGAGCCAGCACGTAGCCGGCGGCCGCACCAATGGCGAAGGCCGTGACGGGCAGACGGCGATGGCCCTGAAGCAGCAAAAGGACGGAAAAGAGCACGATAGGAGCGCCGGCGATGGGGCCCTGCGCTTCCACGACAAGCAGCAGGTCGCTGCCGGACGCGGCGATGTCGTCGATTCTCGACACAGGCTGACCAAGCCCATTCCGGTCTTCATGATGCCGATGCGCGTTACATCTTCTTGATCAGCCCGACGATGTAGTCGCGCATCACTTTGCTTTTGGAAGGGGCTTCATGCAGTGTCTTCGAGGGTTGCATCGTATGCCCGTTCCAATTCGAAGGCTCGTTGCTTTGATATCCCAAGCGTTTTTGCTTGAATGTCCAACATCTTCCGCTCATCGTCTGTGATGATAAGGTCGTCCATGGCCACCTTGTACATCTCGAGATAGGCCTCTTCCATGTTGATGTTCAAGACTTCAGATTCAGTAATTTGGGCTTGAGTTCTGAACTCTTCATACTGAATCACTCCGTCTTTGTTCAGATCGATTTCATCGAACAATTCCGTGCGTGTTTCCTTTGGCAGTTTGGACACCTCGGGTGAAGCAGCAAATTCGTCTGGTGAAATCACGCTGTCGGTGTTCGTGTCCATCCGCGTGAACGCTTCTTTGATTTCCCGTTCATCGATGGGCGCTTCTCCGGTTGTACCAAACACACTCATCATGTTGACGCCGCTCTTTCCGTACTTTTTTGCGAGGTATTTGTTGTCCGCCCCCGCCCTCAGGATGTCATCGTACCACCCCTCAAGGTACGCTTTCCGTTCCTCGGTAAGCCCGTATGCCCTTGCTTGCAGGTCCAACATCGAACGCTCACTGTCGGTGATGTTGTGGTCCTTTCTTGCAAGGTAGTACATCTCGAGGTAGCCCAATTCTTCCTTGGTGTGTGATTCAGGGATGAGTTTCGAAGAGACGTTTCCGAGTGTTGCAATGATGGGTTTTCTCATGATGAGAAACGTCAAACCGATGAACACACCACCGATCCAACCCTGATTGAACACCGATTCCATCAGCTCGGTGCTGATCAAGAAAAGAATGGCACCAGAACCTGCGAAAATTGTCGTTGTGAATGTTTTTCTGAGTTGTTCGTCGATGCCAAACATGTCGTTTTTGATGACGGCGTACGTAAACACAATTCCCTCAAACAGAGCAGCCAGAACCACGGCCGTTGGCATCAGAGGCGGAAGCAAGAGCAACAGGGTCGTGTCGAAGGCCTCCATGTCCGGGTTGAACATGTTGGTCTCAAGGGTCGGTGACTCTCCAAGCATCGTGATCATCCAAAAGAGGATGAGCGAGGTTGTGACCTGCATGGTGGTCTTACCGATGAATCCAACACGCACGGCCCGGACTTCGCCGGCAAGATTGGAATTCTCCCGGACAACAATCCTGTTTCGCGACCGTGTGAGTGCGACGGTGGCCACGATGGCGCCGATGAGCGGAATAAACAGAAGCACGCGCGTGAGTGGACCCAGCTCGACGTTGGACATCGTTAACGGATAGGCCGATTCAAATTCCTTCGGGCATTCGACCACAAAGCCCAGCGGCCTGCCCGAGGCCGTCCTGCCTTCGCCAACCCCTACGCTCTCGCAGTAGATCCAACTTAGATCACCGATGGCGACGTCTGTTCCACCGCTCAGATAACTGATGATCAGGACCGTGCTCAAGCAAAACACTGGGAGAAGGTAAAGAGCGTGGAGCTTGAAGGAATTCGCGATTCTCTTGGCCCACCTTTTCTCGCTGTAGAAGGTGGCCGCAGCCATGTAGAGGAAAAACAATTGCAGCGACATGGTGTAATAGACCACGCGGGCCGGTTTCAGGACCTCCAGCATGGATTCAGGCCACGCATAGACCCAAAACAACATCGACGTAAAGCAACGAAGGGCTTCGCTGACCAGCATCAAGGTCATGAAGCGATTCTTCGCTTTTCCTGGGTTGGCCTTGATGATTAGGTTGGCGAGAAAGAGAAGGAAAATTCCTGACAGGACGCTGAAAATTGCGAGCATGTGCCAATATCCCAACGGGGTACCAGCCGCCCGCAGGTAGTAGGCTATGGGGGAACCCACATCTCCCATGATAACAACTCCCGCAAAGCGCATATTATTCTAACTACTTTCCAACGAAGTGACGAAGCGACGTGGGTTTCGATTGCACCACCATCGATGGGCACGTGAACCAAGCGAAACGCCTTGCTGCTCTATGGATTTCCTCGCTTTTGATGGAGGAAGGGGCAGGGCCTCAACGAAGCAGGGTTGGGCAATTCACAAACATGGTTTTGGGGATTACAGGCGTGATCGAAGACGATGGCCTTCACCTGACCACCAGCAATGGCGCACCAAAGGTTCCGGTACCCGAAGACCTGTGATGCGGAACGCCGATTGCGACGCTTCCTTGAAATGGAGGCCGCAGGTCGGGGGGTTGGTGAGCACCGTGATGCACGACCTTGCAAACCCCACGGAAGCCCATCTCATGCTGCGTGAGATGGTGCGCGAGTGGGTTCAGGAGCACGTGGAGCCTCAAGCGCATGAGCACGACCGCCTCGAGCGTTTCAATCTCGACCTGATGCGGTCCATGGGCGAGTTGGGCCTGCTGGGTCTGACCGTGGACGAAGCCTACGGCGGTGCCAACCTTGACGCCGTGGCCGTGTGCATCGTGCACGAGGAGCTCTCGGCATCCGACCCTGGTTTCGCGCTGGCCTATCTGGCGCATGCCTTGCTGTTTGTCAACAACCTCGCCTTCAACGGCGATGACGCACAAAAGGAGCGTATCCTGCCGAAGGTCTGCTCGGGCGAATGGATCGGTGCGATGGCGATGTCGGAGCCTGACGCGGGCACCGATGTCCTCAGCTTGAGCACCAACGCGGTCAAGCAAGCCGACGGCACGTGGCTGCTCAACGGCCGGAAGATGTGGATCACCAATGGTGTGCTCGACGAAGAAGGTACGCCTGCTGACGTGGTGTGGGTTTACGCCCGCACCGGCGAAGACGACAGGGGTCGCGTGCAAATGAGCACCTTCCTCGTTGAAGCCGGCATGCCCGGGTACAGTGTCGGCCAGAAAATCATGGACAAGACGGGCATGCGTGCGTCCAATACCGCGGAACTGGTGTTCCAAGATTGCGTCGTGCCGGCCGGGAACCTCGTCGGGGAACAAGGCGGCTCGCTGCTTCACATGATGGGCAACCTCGAGATTGAGCGGCTTGCCCTTGCGGCCATGTCGCTCGGCATCGGTCGCCGCGCCCTCGAAGAGATGAATCAGTACGCCACGGACCGCACCGCCTTCGGCAGCAGCATCCGTGACTTTGGCCAGATCCAGCGCCACATTGGCGAGTCCTGGGCCAAGTACCGCGCCATGCGTGCGTACATCTACGACACGGCCTCGAACTTGGTGCTCGGGCAAGCCGGTCAGCGCCTTGACTCGGACGGCGTGAAACTCTATGCCACGACGGCAGCCAAGGAGATCGCCGACGCCGCCATGCAGGTCATGGGCGGCTACGGGTACGTGGCGGAATACCACGTTGAGCGTTTGTGGCGCGACGCCAAGTTGCTCGAAATNGGCGGAGGCACNTTGGAATCTCACCAGAAGAACATCACGCGCGATCTCGCAAAGATGCATGATGCGATCCTCCGCTGAACCGCNAACAACTTCACCACAGTCCTANATGTGGNTCAAGGCAGCATGANTCCATGGACGGGCTCACNGGTCATGAGCCNTTGACCAGGTCCCTNCGTTCACCCTTTCTGGGGCGTANGGTGTTGGCCTTGGCCGTCCTGNTAATGCTTCTTGGAGCATACCTCGCNCTCGATGCCTATGTCTGGTCCGANCGCGATGTTGTGAAGACGGATCCACCGCCAGCAAGCGAGCTCCAACCGGGAAGGGTGTTGTCGGATGAGCCCGTCTACATCAGCGGGGTGGGGACTGGAAACTTCCGCACGCGTTGCGATGAATCGCACATCAACCACGACGATCCGTTGGTATACCCTGGCCAGGTTGGTGCTGCGCACGAGCACGTGTTCTTCGGATTCCCCGAAACGGACGCGTTCACAACCGTGGAGGACCTGATCAACGCGACAGCACCAACCACTTGCGAAGGTGGCTCACTGAATCAAGCCGCATATTGGGTTCCATCCCTCCACGCAGCCGACGGCACCCGTGTGCCTTACGTCGAGCCCCTGTTCTACTACAAGAGCGGCTTTCACATTCCTGCTGACTTGATTCAAGCCCCTCCTGAGGGTTTGGTGATGATCGCAGGCCACGACCGGCCAGAACCGCAAGACGTGATCAGCGCGAAATACCGCTGCGAACATTGGGAGGCGCCTTCACCTCAGTTCGATGAGGGGGATCCCATGGACCATGTGCCGTTTTTGCCCGACTGCCAACCGGGTGAATTGCTCGAATTCAGGGTGGTGTTTCCACAGTGTTGGGACGGTGTGAACCTCACCTCTGACAATCAGCGCAGCCACATGTCCTATCCGATCCTCGCTGAAGCACCGCATACCGGGACGGGACAATGCCCTGATTCGCATCCTGTGCCCATCCCCGAAATATCGTACAAGTTTGCGTATTGGGTGACGGAAGAGACCGGCCCCTCGGACACATGGTACCTGTCTTCGGACATGAACGCATCACACCCGAGGGGATCGTCTCTGCACGGCGATTGGATGAACGGTTGGGATGTGGACATCATGGATCTTATCGTGCAAAATTGCATCAACCCTGGGCACGATTGTGGCGTTGGCTTGCTCGGTGATGGCACCCGGTTGCAAGGACTCCAGTGAAACGTTCGAACGCATCGCGTCGCTGACGTGATTGTTAAGCCATAATCAAAACATAATAAAAGAGACATTCTTGCCAATGCACATGAGTGAAACACGTGAAAGGCTTCCAGTCACGGTGTTGACAGGGTTCCTTGGTTCAGGGAAAACCACCCTGCTGAATCACATCTTGACCAGCATGGAACACGAAATGAAATTCGCCGTTATCGAAAACGAATTTGGTGACGTCGGCATCGATGAAAACATCCTCGTTGAAACCTCTGAGGAAAGCATCATCGAGGTCATGAATGGATGCATTTGTTGCACGGTTCGTGGTGACTTGACCGAAGTGCTGGAGAACATGTACGATCGCATCAAGGACTTTGACGGTGTCATTATCGAAACCACGGGCTTGGCCGACCCAGCACCTGTCGCTCAGACCTTCTTCGCTGACGAGCGTGTGGCGGACAAGTACAACCTCGACGGTATCATCACTGTGGTGGATGCCAAGCACATTGAGCAACATCTCGATGACGAGAAGCCTGAGGATGTTGAAAACGAGTCCGTCGAGCAGCTGGCCTTCGCTGACCGTATCATGCTGAACAAAATCGACCTCGTGAACGACCAGGAATTGGCCAACGTCGAGGCGCGCATCAAGGCCATCAACGGTTTCGCCCCAATCTTCCGAACGGAAAACAGCATCATTGATCCAAAGGAATTGGTCAACATCGAAGCGTTCGATCTTGAGAAAACCCTTGAGATGGATCCGGAATTCCTCGACGTTGATGCAGAGCATCAGCATGACGAGCGCGTGACGTCCACCAGCCTGAAGTTTGAAGGGGAACTCAACATCAACAAACTTCAGGAATACATCGGCAAAGTCATTCGCGATGACGGCGAGAACTTGTTCCGGTACAAGGGCGTGCTCGCGGTCAAGGGCATGAAGGAAAAGTACGTCTTCCAAGGAGTCCACATGCTGTTTGGTGGAGACTTCAGTCATGATATCGGCCTGTGGGAAGACGACGAGGTGCGTGAGTGCCGTTTCGTGTTCATTGGTCGCGATCTCGACCATGAAGCGCTCAAGCAAGGCCTCATGGCCTGCCAAGCAGAGGAACTCCGCTTCAACGTCGGTGACATCGTTTATGCAAACATAGGCGAGTTTACCGAAGGTCGTATCCTGAAGACGTGGGACGAAGGAAACCCCTACCGTGTTGAGATTCAGAACGCTGAGAAATCCAACGTCTGGGTCCCCATTGACGTCGACGATTACGTTCGAGCAAGCCTCTAGGACAGGTGACAGTGTTGGCTGCTCGGCTTTCCGTGTGTAACGGTTGCTGCTGTGGCCGGGTTGATCGAGGAAATAACCCGGTGCCTTATGACGTTCTCAAGGCGGTTTGGCAAACCCAAGGCCTGGATGAACACGTCAAACTCTCATTGTCCGGATGCCTTGGCCCGTGCAGCATGAAGAACGTGACCCTCATGACGCACGGCAAAGAGCGTGTTTGGCTCGGACGTTTGGCCACCGAAGACGACTACCTCGCCCTCGTGGACTGGGCCAAACAGATTTCTTCTGGTGTAGCCTTGTCCACACTGCCGGACCCACTGAGGCAATTTCGGTTCTCTCCCGCCTGAGACTGGACCGGCAGCCGTTGAGGTCAAGTTGCACGTGGCCTGCGCATCAGCACGAGGTTCACCACGGCCAAGCAGAGCACGGCCAGCGATAGCCAGACAGGCATCAGCGGCACGACGTCATAGGGCAAGGACAACACGTCGAGCAAGGACTCGCCGCGCGTGTAAGTGCCGCCCATGGAGGCGGTGATCAGCACAAGGCCCACCGCGCCCAATCCTCCGAGGCTTTGCCATCGTCGGCCCCCTCGGTCCTCCCAGACGCCAGCACCGAGGCGTCGTCGGGTCAGCAGGACGCCCATGGCGAGACCGATGGCCCCAGAACCGAGCAACATCTTGTTGATGAGCAGGGGGTGGTCAATGCCGTCACCAGGACTGGACGAAATGCCCGTGGCCATGGCGAAGGGCATGGCCAGTAACCCGAAGGCCAAGGCAAAGTGGGCCGCGAGGTCAGCGGTGTGAAGGTGGCGTCCTAGACCAAACAAGCCATGGCTCGCCAAACCGGCCAGCAGGAACGCGACACCTGCCGTGGCGTAGGCGCCGATGGCAAGTTCGGTGGTGATCACGTGGAGCGTCCCAGCGGACACCATCAGGGCATCACCTCGTTCGGGAAGGGGAGGATTTTGGGCTGCTCACCTGGCGGTGGTACCCTTCGCTGCAAGGACATGAACACGACCATGGTCACGAACAAAATGGCGAAGGCTTGCACGTACGCTGCGGTTTCGTCAACCGTGAAGCGCGGCTCTTCGCTTTGCAGGGCCAGCCAAGGTGTGGTCTGCGTGGGCCCATCTCCAGCGAGGTGCACACGCCATTCGACCACGACGGGCTCGAGGCTCGCAGGAATTTCGAAGGTCCACACCCCTTCGTTCTCGAACGTGGTTTTGGCGGTCCGCGTCATGCCGCCTTCAACGCGCCACTCGACCTGCAGGTCGGTCACGGCATCGGTGGTCAAGCGCACGGTGGTGGTTTCACCAAGGGTACGCAGGACGGGGGGTTGGAAGTCTTCGGCCAAGCGTGGCAGATTGGCGGGTACGGGCTGGACTTCAACGGTCGCCGGTGCCAGAGAGACGCCGAAGAAGGGCGCACCGCTGCCGTCTTGAGCCCCGTGGTGGATGGCGGCGTGAAGCCGGTAATCGCCGACCTCGGGGGCGCGAAGCGTCCATTCGACGGTGTAGGTCATGACGCCTGGTGCGACGATGACCTCGACGTAATTGTGGGTGCCTCCCTCGCTGTTGGAGACAATGGTCCAACCGTCGTCCTCGGGTGTGTCTTCAGCACCGGTAACGTCGGAGAGAAGGAAGATGCCGAGCACCCCAGTGGACGTCGTCTGCACGCCAGACACCGTCACAGCAACGCTGGTGAGCAGACCTTCGTAGACCACGGCGGGCACGTCCAGCGAAACGGTGGAGGCAGAGGTCCTGTTCATGTCCGCATCGCCGTGGCAGGCACCGCCACATTGCGCGTCGAACGTGCCCTCCCCCACGCCGTTTGGATTGGCGGAGCCAAAAGAGGGGGCCATCAACAAGGTGGCGACCACGAGAAGGATGGCAACGCGCTTCACGTCCGTCCACCTCCTTGACGAAGCGCGAGGATTTGCAGCAACAGAAGCACGAGGATCATCAATCCGCCCAGTCCGTAGCCGAGGCCCAGTGCTGGAGCTGGCGTGACAACGTCAACGTCGTTGACAAGCACGCCGACGTCGTCCGTTCCACGCTGATAGGTTCGGTCCTCGCTGACCGGTTGAACGGTGTAGGTGTTCACGCCGCTCATCGGTGGACGATCGGAGAAGTCGGTGGCTTCTGTGACGCCAATGATGTCTCCGTTTCTATAGATGTGATGCGCGACGGTTTCGCCGTTCCATGCCCAGGTCAGTTGCACGCGACCGGTGCCGTCATGGACGGCCTCCAGGTACTGAACGGTTGGCCCGAGGGTTGGCGTCAGCGCGGTGCTG
>PCBQ01000043.1 GCA_002731395.1 Methanobacteriota archaeon | reverse complement strand
ACGAGGTCCGCAAACAAGATCTTCGGACCGTCTTTGAGGACGTTAAAATTGCCCTCAAGCAGCCGTTCCGCACGGCGTGAATCGGAAAGGGTCTCCGCCAACTTCCGAATGGCAGCGACGGAATGTGGCCCAGAAGTCCGTCCTTCATGTGCTCGCCTTCTCTGAACACCGTCGTGAAGCCGGGCAATGTCCTCCTTCGTGGTCTCCCCTGTGGCGATGCCTTGCAATGTCGCCACGGTTGTGCCAACGCCTTCCCGGACGCGACGGCTCCAACCCCTCGCATCTTGGTCACGGTACATTCCAAAACGACCTGCAACATCAACACCTTCACCCCTGATGTGGGCCACGAGTTCGCGGCGTGCATCGGAATCAAGGTGAACCAGATTTGGGTCCCTGTAGTGGAGGTGAAAACCGCGGTGACCGGAGAACGTCACGTGAAGATGGTCTTCCTTGAACCCAAATTCCGGCGAGAGAAAATCAGACCATAGCGTCCATGCTTGCTTTTGAATCAAATCGAGCATGCCGGGAAAATCCCGGTCGGAAACCCCTGGCAAATGATCGCCATCCAAGTCGAAAATGAGGTCAGCTCCAAGCCATTGCTTGTCAGCCATTTTTGATTCAAACGGGCGTTTCCAATACGCGGTGGAGTAAAAGCAGGAATGTGTCGGTCTCTGGAGCAAGAACGAACGAACGTCTTCCATTTTGGAAAAGGATTGGTGACGAAGTGGAGCACCTTCGCCAAAGGGGATAAACATCCATTCCCTTCTCGAAAGGCGCGGCGGTTGCCACAACTCAGCGCTACGGTAGTAGCTGCTGAAACGATGCGCAACGCGAGCCCAGCCCTCCATCGGAACTCAACCGGTGACGACACCGCTTGAACCCATGCCTCAGCGGGCGTAGAATCGCTCCACCGTTTCGCCGACCACCGTTGAGGTATCGGCCCCAGTGGCTTCGACATAGCACGACCAACAGACGTAACTGTTGTTGAGAACCATCGCGGAACCGAAGGTCAGGCGCTTGTTGCAAGCGCTGCACCGAGGTCCGATTTCACCGTTGGGAGCCTGTGCCAATCGAACGTGATCGTGGGGCATGGTCGGTCCTCCATTTTCGGCTGTGCGTCACGGGTTTTGAGGCTTCGGTCACGGCTTCTCCCATTCGGCCCGTTCACACCAATCGAGCAGGTCGAGCGCGACCTCGCATGATTCAGAAATTTCGGGCGCCGGGTGTTCGAGGAACCGCTGTAAAACAGGCCTCGAGCTTGAATCACCGATAGCACCCATGGCTTCGGCTGCTTCGTGTCGAACCATGACATGCTCGTCTTCATCTTCCAAGCGATCCCAGAGGGTCGGTAAGGCACGTGCGTTTTGCATCTGCCCGAGCACGTAGGCCAACTCATGACGAAGCAAGGCGCTGTTCGATGAAAAGGCAGCACAGAGTGCATCAACGGCTTCGTCGGAACCCTCGTTCCGCAAGGCAAAAACGGCTCGCATGCGTTGGAACATGCGCGCTTGTTCATCTTGCAAAACATCACGATGATTGCCTTGAGGGGCGGGTGGTGCTGGATCCACCGAACCGAAATCGCTGACCTCGGGAACTACCTTGCTCAACTTCATTCCTCCACAGCACCGATGAAAGACATGGCGTCCACATCAAAACCGGGGTCCACCATACCCGCTTCGATGCCTTCTCGGAGGAATCTGCGAATCGAGGCTCGACCTTCCGGCTTGTAGTCGATGGTGCGGTCGTTGACGTACATGCCGACGAAAGCTTCGTTCGTGTCGTCATCGATGCCGCGACCCCACGCCTTGGCGAATTCGAGCGCGGCTTCAGGTGCACGGATGGCGTGTTCAATGGACATCTTGGTGTACAGCGTGATGTCTTCCATCACCTGCTGTCCAAGATCACGCCGGACCACGTTGCCACCAAGCGGCATCGGCCAACCTCCCGTTCGCTCGTTCCACCAAACACCGAGGTCAATGATGACGTTGAGTTCGTGGTCCTTGTACGTCAATTGTCCTTCGTGGATGATCAAGCCGGAGACGTATCGACCCTCAATCACACCAGGCATGATCTCATCAAAAGGCACCACTTCGATGGGAACGTCGCCCCACGCGAGACGGAGGCCAAGGTATGCGCTGGTCTTGAGACCGGGAACGGCGATTGGCGAGGCACGAGCTTCTTCTTCCGTCACACCAGGTTTTGCAATGATCATCGGACCGTAGCCTTCACCCATGGATGCGCCACAGTTCATCAGGGCGTAGCGATCAGCGATGTCGGGAAAGGCGTGAATGGAAACAGCGGAAACCTCGAGTTCGCTGTTCATGGCACGATGGTTCAGCGTCTCAATGTCCTGAAGTTCATGGACGAACACGTAGCCAGGAGTAGGGAACGCTCCCGTGGTCAACGCGTGAAACATGAACGCATCGTCTGGGTCCGGAGAATGCCCAATACGGACAATCTTCTCACCGGCCTCATTTGTTGGCAGGTCTGCGCTCATGATGGCTGTTTCGACCTGCCCTTCAAGAAGCCACCTCTCACGCCAAAGGCGCGATGGTCTCCCACGCCCAGCGAGGGCGGGCGGAGAGTCCACAGGCGCGCTCCAAGAACGCATGAAGCCCGCGGTGGTCGTCAGGCGTGAGGCGATTGAAGACCTCTCCGAAGTACCGGTCAAGTCGCTCCATGGGAAGCCCCGTGTGCTCATGCGCACGTCGAAGCACAGCCCTGCGTGCCGCCGGGACGTTTTCAAAATCGACCAAGCGGCTCAGGAGCGCCTCATGTGCTTCACGGACGAGGTGTGGTGGAGTATCTGCACGAGCGACGAAGACACCGAAGACCATGGGGTGGCCCGTACGCTCAACCCACGCTTGGCTGAGATCCATTTGCACGAGTTCAGGATGCAAAGAAGCTCCGTCGAGGGCTCTGTCTCCTATGACCAGCGCCCCATCAGCAACCTCCAGCATGCCTTCGAGATCAGGCCCCATGTGCGTGTAATTCACGTCAAGATCATGTTCAGCGACCAGCCAACGCAAAAGAGCGACGGAGGAGGCAGAATCCGTGGGGACAGCAATCGATTCCATGGAGGTGAGTGGGCGGTCCCCAAACAAAATGACACTTCCAACTTCCCCTGCTGAGCTGATGCCGACATCTGGCACGAGCACCAGTTCGTCGTGGTGCCGTGCGTAATCGGCTGCAGGAATCGGGGCGAGCACGCAGTCGCGACGAAGCACGTGTCCAGTCAGCCACGAGGGTGGTGCGGCGAGCACAGACCATGATGGGTCCAATCCCGTGAAGAGTGGGTCGCAGTTGATGAAGGCCACTCGACCGATGGTGCGCGTCCATGTCAGCATGCAATCAACTCACTCAATGGCCATCTTCAGACCGCGACGTTTCGGGGGGGGAGGCGCTACGTACCGCGTAAACGACGTGTAGTCTGAATTGCGCTCCCATGCCTCAGCCCCAGCGTCGTGGATGAGCCTGGCCATACGACGCCGATCTGCATCCAACGGGGCAGTTGAACCTGCAAGGTGCATGATGGATTCTTTTTGGACGGTCCCGTCGATGTCATCTGCACCGAACCGCAGTGCTAATTCTCCCAGGCCGTCGCCGACGTTCATTCGGTAGGCTTTGATGTGCGGAATGCTGTCAAGCATCAGGCGTGAAACGGCAATGGTCCGCAAGACCTCTACCCCCGTGGCCAATTGGGCTTGCGGCAGTCGCGTGTCGTCAGGAAGGAAGGGATAAGGCACGAAGCATTGGAAGCCGCCGGTGCTGTCGGCCACTTCACGAAGGCGAAGCATGTGAATCACACGTTGTTCGAGGCTCTCAACCGTGCCAAAGAGCATCGTGCAGTTGCTGACGTGCCCGAGTTCATGCACGGTGGCGTGGATGTCAAGGTACTCCTGACTGCTTTCTTTCCCGTTGCAGATGATTGCTCTCACCTCATCGTCAAGGATTTCCGCTCCACCACCAGGAAGTTGGTCCAAACCCGCATCAAACAGACGCTGGAGCGTTTCCTTCACCGTGAGGTTGGATTGGATTGCCAAGTGCTTGACCTCAACGGCCGTGAGCGCCTTGATGGACACGTGCGGATATGCCGCTTTGGCAGCAGAAAACATGGCCTCGTAAGTGGTCACGTCCCAATCAGGGTGCAGGCCTCCAACGGAATGCACTTCCGTCACGTGATCTGCGTAACGGGCCAGATCCTCAACGTAGTCTTCAGTGCTGAATGTGTACGCATCGTCCTGCCGCTTTGAGCGACGGAATGCGCAGAACCGACACGCAAGTGCACATACATTGGTGGGGTTGATGTGGACGTTGTGATTGAAGAAGGCCTTGTTGCCAAAGCGGGCCTGCTTAGCGAGGTGAGCCAAGCGGCCAAGTTCGGCAAGATCAGCATGACGGTAGAGCAGAAGTCCGTCGTCGAGTTCGAGTCGGGCGCCAACGGACAGACGATCAACGACAGGGGCAATGGCTTGGCTCCATGTCTCTAGACCGAGGGAATCCCTGAAGTCTTGGGCCCAATCGGGGTTTGAACCAGCCAAACTGTGCTCAGCACGGATGGCCCCCATGCGATTTTCTTCGGCTCGGAACCTTTCAACATGGTGTTTACGCCGTGTCGGCCTTGGTCAAGGCAAAACGGACAATTTTCCTGAATTCATCCATCACCAACACCGTTGAGGCCACGAGCATGACAACAAGCCAATCGCTTGATTCAAGCGTCGTCGTTTTGAGCAAATCGCCGACCACGACATCACCAAACGGCAAGCCAATGCCTGCACCTTGAACGAAAATCAGCAGCAACCCCATGGAAATCATCGTGGCGAAGTTGATGGCGCGGTTGGAGAAGATACCAAGATCGAAAACAATGGAACGATCACCAGAGCGACAATTGACCACATTGAACAATTGGTAGACGATGAAAACTGAGAAGGCCATCGTGCGTGATTGACGCAGTTCTTGATCCCATGCATCGTACAGTGGACCGCCTCCGGACTCTTCTTGCTCAAGGCATGTGGCCACGTCAAAGTCCGCGCCCATGCCCTGGCAGGGGCCCGTAATGACTTCCCCCCCGGCCAATCCGAAGACGATCATCGTTCCTGTCACCATGACAGCACCAAGGAACAAGATCAAGGAAATGTCCTGGACGTTTGGAAGCGGTTCACCAACAGGGCGAGGCGGTCGATCCATGACCTCGCCATGTTTCTTTTCCATACCCAGGGCGACCGCAGGTGGGCCGTCCATGAGGATGTTGATGACCAAAATTTGCGTCGCTGTGAGCGGCAACTCCCATCCCAAGACCAAGGTGCTCAAAAAGAGAAGAAGAACGGCAGCGACGTTGGTCGAAATTTGATACCGAACGAAATTTCTGATGTTGGAGTAAATCTTTCTTCCTTCCTCCACGGCTTCGACAATGTTGGCAAAGTTATCGTCTTGGAGGATCATGTCTGCGGCGTCCTTGGCCACGTCGGTACCGGCGATGCCCATCGCTACACCAATGTTCGCCTGTGCAAGCGCTGGAGCGTCGTTCACGCCGTCGCCGGTCATTGCGACCACGTGACCCTGTTCTTGGAGCGCGGTCACAATCCGCATCTTGTCCATCGGGGTTACACGTGAGTAAATGCTGGCTTCTTCAACACGGAGACGCAGATGTTCCTCATCCATGTCACGAAGTTCTCGCCCGCCAATGCTGGTTCCATCATCGCAGCCTAAGTCGCTCGCAATGGCTTCAGCTGTTGCTTGTTGATCGCCGGTGATCATCTTCACGTCAATGCCCGCGCGATGACAGCGCGCGATGGCGTCAGCCACTTCTGCACGAGGTGGATCGATGATGCCCACCGAGCCNAGCAGAATCAGGTCATGTTCGAGAGTGACGTCAGGACTCAATTCCTCCTCGTCAAGCAGCTTCCTTGCCGCGAAGGTGATCACNCGCATGGCACGGTCNGCCAGCGATNCNACGCGCTCTGTGAAATNAAGCTCTTCATCATCGCTGAAGTCGACGACATTGTTGCCATCGAATCGGTGGCTGCACAATGAAAGAATGGGCGAAGTCGCGCCTTTGACGAAGAGCCATCGCTCGCCTTCGTATTCATGCACTGTTGACATTCGCTTTCGTACGCTGTCGAAGACTTCCTCATGCAAGCGTGGATGAAGGGAGGCAAATTTCGTCACGTCGCCGTTCAGTTTCCAACCTGCCACAGCACATGCTGCGTCAGTCGGGTCTCCAATGGCCGTCCAGTTTCCATCATGCTCTTGCACAACCGCGTTGTGGGAAAGCGAAAGTCCTGCGGCAAGTAGTCTGAACGGTTTCTGACGTTGCAACGTGGCCATGGCCTCTTCATCGAGCGCTTCCGAGTTCTGCTCAAGGGAACCTGTGGGTTTGTATCCTTCACCGCCGACGTCAAAGGTTGCATCATAGGTGGCCAACGCCTTCACCGTCATCTGGTTCGTGGTCAGGGTACCGGTCTTGTCGGAGCAAATCACGGTGGTGGAACCGAGCGTTTCAACGGCTTTCATCTGACGAATGATTGCTCGATGCCTGGCCATGTTTCGCATCCCCAGCGAGAGCGTGATCACGAGAATGATGGGCAACCCCTCAGGGACAATGGCCACGAAAATCGCAATGGCGACGATAAACTGGTCCACAACGACGGAGAACAAATCACTCTGTCCATCGATGATGGCCTTGCCGAGCTCAACGCCGACGATGACCACCGCAACGAGCAAGGCGATGAACCCGAGGAACCGACCGAGGGATTCCAGTTTGAGTTCGAGTGGCGTCTTCGGAGGCTCTGCTTCCTGGATGTCTGACGCAATGTGCCCCAATTGAGTGTCCATGCCGATGGCCACGACCATCCCTTGACCGCGACCCGTGGAAACCGTGGTTCCCATGAAGGTCATGTTGTCGCGCTCGGCGAGGAGCAAATCGTTGGCGAGGGCGTCTGCCGTCTTTTTCCTAGGAATGGATTCTCCGGTCAACGCGGACTCGTCGACCGATAGTTGCATGACCGACACAAGCCGAACGTCTGCTGGTACTTTCTGACCCTCTTCAAGCCTAACAAGGTCACCCGGCAGGAGCATGTCCGCAGGAATTTCGATGTCTCGACCGCCTCGGATCACGATGCATTGACTGACGGCGCTTGATTTCAGCCGTTCAACGGCTTCCTCCGCTTTCCCTTCTTGCCAGAAACCAAACGCTGCGTTGGCGGTCAGCACGATGAAGATGAAAATCGCGTCACCGGGTTGATCGGGATGAATCGCGAGGGCGATCAACGCAGCACCGATCAGGAGGAAATTAAGCGGGTCGTTGTATTGGTTGAGGAATCGAAGCCATGCAGGAGCACGAGATTGAGAGGTCAAGCGGTTGAACCCGTGGCGCTCCCGCAAGTCGAAGACCTGTGCGTCAGTAAGGCCCTCTGGACTGGACTCCAGTTGTCCGATAACACGGTCCGTATCGATGGCATGCCAAGGAATGCCATCCCCCCTTTCCATGAGGTCAGAACGACCCATGTTACCAATGCACGAAATGTCCAACCAATGAAGATGGTGGTCTGAATCCTCGCCGATGCCTTGACGGTGAAGAAAGGATTCGCAGGGGTGTGAGCGCAACGGAGGACCCATTCATCTCCCCCGACGTGACCATTCCAGAGCTGACCGCAAGGGTCCTCGGTGTCGGCATCGTACTCGGGGTCTTGATGACCGCTGCAAACGCATACCTCGGCCTCTATGCAGGAATGACGGTTTCCGCCAGCATTCCCGCCGCTGTCATGTCAATGATCATCCTTCGCTTGATGTTCAATGACGTTACCATCTTGGAAAACAACAGCGTCCAAACGATGGCCAGCGCCGGTGAAAGCCTGGCTGCAGGTGTGATCTTCACCGTTCCTGCCTTCCTTGTTGTGGGCTTGTGGACAGACATCAATTGGGGCATCACGTTGGCCATCGCTTTGTTGGGTGGTTGGCTTGGCACCATGTTTACGATCGCCCTGCGCCGGTTGTTCATCGTCGAAGAAGCCCTGCCGTACCCCGAAGGTGTGGCGTGCCGGGAAGTCCTTGTTGCTGGAGAAGAAGGAGGCGACGGCATGGTCGCCATCTTGTACGCCCTTGGCATCGGGGCCTTGTACGGATTCGTGGTCAAAGTGATGGCAGCGGTGCACCATGCCGTCGAGGGTGCCATCGGATTTCTCGGCACACGACTCTATGCCGGTGTTGACCTTTCAGTGGCGCTCTTTTCAGTCGGTTTCATCGTTGGTTTGCGCATTGCTTCGTTCATTTTTCTCGGGGGTGTTATCGGTTTCGGCATTCTCACACCGATATACGGCTACGTTCACGGTTGGCCGGAAGGTGACTTGGCCGCTGGTTTCACGACCATTTTCTTGAGCCAGATTCGCTACATTGGCGTCGGTGCAATGGTCGTCGGTGGGGTCCACACACTGTGGACAATGCGCAAAACGATCATCGAAGGCTTGTCCGGCGCGTTCAAGACAGCAGACGGAGAATCTGAGCGTTTGTTGAGGACGGAACAGGACATCCCACTGCGCTATGTCGCCATGGTGGTTGCGGGCCTCGTTGTCTTGACGTTCTTGTTCTATTGGCGCACCACGGGTTCACTCGTGCTCGCGCTAGCAGGAGCCCTTTTCCTCGCCTTGGTCGCCTTCTTCTTCAGCGCGGTTGCGGGATACATTGCCGGTGTGGTCGGATCATCAAATTCACCGGTATCAGGAATGACCATCGCAACCTTGCTGTTCACCGTCCTCCTCGTGTGGGTTGTGGGTGACCTCATCCTGAATTTGGCCACAGAGGAGCTCATTCTCGCCACGCTTCTCATCGCAGCGGTGGTCGCCTCGTCAAGCGCCATTGCAGGCGACGTAATGCAGGACCTGAAAACCGGAAACATGGTTGGTGCAACTCCTTGGCGTCAACAAACCGCGGAAGTCGTCGGTGTCACCGTCGGTGCGCTCGTCATTGGCCCGGTCCTGAGCCTCCTTCACAACGCCTTCCGCATCACCGCCACGGCATGCCTCGAGGACCCCTTGCCAAGTGACCCCACGTGCTCTCGAGCTTTGTTTGCACCGCAAGCCGAACTGATTGGCGCCATCGCGCAGGGAGCGTTTGGCGGTTCAATCAACATTCAGATGGTCATGCTCGGTGTGTTGTTCGCCGTGGCGTTGATTCGGCTCAAGATGCCGGTGATGTCGGTGGCCATCGGGCTGTACCTACCGCTCAAGCTTTCCGTACCCATCATGATCGGCGGCCTCATTGC
>PCBQ01000042.1 GCA_002731395.1 Methanobacteriota archaeon | reverse complement strand
CTTCGCTTGTTTCGCGAAGCACAGCGTTCTGACCGACCTGTGTATTTTCTTGAGCCGAACTTGGACGACGAGGCATGGTCAGACCACCTATCGCTTGAGGCGAAGGAACGGACGGATTGGCGGCGGCTTATTCGGAGGGTGCGTAGCCGACGCGCGTGGCGGAAAGCGCTTGCATCTGCTGCAGCGGGCGTCAGTTCCGGTCCCGAGGACGGCATGGCTGAGGTCATGGTCGCCACGCGCGCGTGGTGGGAGATGTGGGATGCAGACCTGACCTTGCCCACTCGCCTTTCGCGAGACCGACGGTTCGCAGCTCGGGCCCGAGGTGCTCTTGCCAGGGTGCGCGAGCTAGGAGGGTCAACGCTCCTTCTGGTGCTGGTTGAGCCGCGGGTGGACGCCCTTCTAAAAGCCCTCAATGAGGGGCGTTCAGCCGAGGTCATCGTTTCATATGACGACCTCGTCGCGTCGTTTGAGGAGGCCTGACATGAGCGGAGGGATTGACGTCAGGGTGGAAAACCGCCTCATCCGTTTCATTCCAGCAACGCCTGTTGATCAGGCCCGTGTCGAAGCAGACCTCAACGGCGTTCGAGCGGGTGACCTCGTTGTTGTCGCTTTGTCACGTCCCTCAGCGACGGTCATCGTCGATGGGGAAGGTCGCCTCATCGTTCACGGCACACACCGTGTGGAAGCGGCTCAAGCAGCGGCCAAAGAAATCCTGATTCGACTCGGCGCGGATGACGCATCCCTGAGCATGGAATTCGGCCCTATCATCGCCTCCTTCCAGTACCGCCGCGCTGTGCACATCGAGCGCCTTGCGGGTGACCTCGGCGCAGGGCAAGGCGAGGTGGATGAGCGGCTTGGGTGTGTGTGCATCAACGACGAGCGTCACGGCCTGACCATTCACTTGTGGAGCAACGGTAAAGCCGTGGCCACCGAGGCTCGGCACCCAAACATGGTGGCGATGGCAGCGGTGCACTGGCGGACGCAGATTGAAAGCCGCCAAGCTTTCGTCAGCGAGGCTTGAGCATGTCGTCTTACCAAGGGCCGGTGACCGACGACCACTTTCACCTGCGTCGCGACGGTCGATGCATTGCCGCAGCAGAAGACTTTGCTCGTGCAGGTGGCACCGACTTGGTGCTCGTTCATTGTCCAGATTTTGCTGCCCCACCCACGGACGAGGCCGGACATCACGCGGCATATGCCGACACAATCGCCATGGCGGAAGAGGTCAGGGCCTCGGTGGGGCTTGGCGTTCGCGTGGTCCTGGGTCCACATCCTGCTGCCTTCGCTCACCAATTCGAAGCGTGGTCTGTTGATGGAGAGGCCGGACGGGCTCGCGCCGTGGAAGCATATACCTCGAGCATCGATGCCGCTGTCGCCTTCATCGACGAAGGAAAAGCTCACGCCGTGGGCGAGGTTGGTCGGCCGCACTGGCCGGTCAGCGAGGACATTTGGGACCTGTCGAACGAGTTGTTGGCATGGACCATGCGTCGGGCGGGTCGCGAGGGCTTTTCCCTCCAATTGCACGTTGAGGGTGAGCAAGCGTCGACCTATCCAGAGCTGGCTGACATGGCCGACCGGGAGGGTTGTCCTCGTGATCGTATTGTTCGACATTACGCTCCTCCGGACGTCAGCGCGTCGGCCACGCACGGCCTGATTCCCAGCGTGTTGTGTGGAAAGGGCGCTCTGCCGGTGCTGCTTGAAACAATGGCCGATGCCCGTCAAGGTTTCATGCTCGAAACAGACCACATGGACGATCCCGCTCGCCCGGGGGCGGTGCTTGGACCCAAGACCGTCCCAAAGCGCACGCGTCAACTCAGTGAAGCTGGCGTGGACGATGAGGTGCTTTATCGCGCCCACCTCGATCTTCCTGAGCGGCTCTATGGCCCCTCCGTCAGGGCCTGATTCGGTGCTCCAAAGGGCGTCATCTTCATGTCAGAGTCGCGACACCCTCAACCAATGAGCCGCTCCTCACGTGCTGTCTGGGCCGTTGGGCTGTTGCTGGCCTCTTTGCTCCTCACAGCGGCTCCGAGTGCCCAAGCCCAAGTCGGTATTGGGGTCCAAATCGACTGCGACGGAAATCCGGAGCTCAACGTCAGACCCTCTGAAAATCAGGACGTGGTCATTTTGTGCACCGTGTCAAATTCAGGTCAGTTGGAATCCACCATCTCGGTGGATTACGAATGGCAGGACGACGATCCTCGTGTGGACATGTCGCTTTCAGAGGATGAGTTCACCCTTGCAGCAGGTGCAGAAGAAGAGTTCCAAGCGACGTTCTCTGGCTCGCCGAGGATTGAGGCCGACCTTTCCCTAGATTTCGACATTACCGCCATGATCACGTCGGTCATGGTTCTGCCTGTGGAACAATTGAACCAATCGGCGACCTATTCTGGAGAGCTGACCATTGCGACGTTTGGCATGGTCGACCTGACCCTCACGGACCGCTCCACACGAAACCTTGAGGTGAGTGAGGAAGTCAGCATCGGTTTCACCATGGGCAACGACGGCAACGCCGAAGACAAGATCGAGGTGAACATCGCCAACCTTGCCGAACTGGAAAGCGCTGGTTTCAGTTTCCCGGAGGGAAGTTTCGTGGCTGAGACGGTCATGGTCGAGGGAACCTCGGCGGAACGGACCATCGTCCTACGCACGCCGTCCGAGGTGACCGAAGAAGTTCGGATGCAGGTGGTGTTCGAAGCCACCAGCACCAACGATGGGACGGCCGATCCGATGCAATCCACCGTCACCGTGGTCGTCCAGGCTTCCACCACCAACGCTGCCTTGGTGGGAGGTGGCCTTGAGGAACTCAGCCAAGACCAGATTCAACTCTACGCCGCCATCGGTGGAGGCGTCATCGTGTTCTTCCTCCTTATTTTCGTGGTTGGTCGTTTGGTGCGCCGTTCTGGTGGCCCTGAACTCGAGGACGTCACCGAACTTGACGAGCCGCCCATGCCTGTTGCGGCTGCTCCAGTTGCCCCATTTGCCCCCTTCGACGAGTTTGACGGCATGTTTGACGACCTTGACGGCCCGGAAGAGTTCGATTTTGACGGGCTTTGACGGAAGGTCCTGTTCGGGTCACGCCCCTGCATTTCTGACTCCCAGTCAGGGGGAATGGTCAAAGGCCGGTGTGCCCGGCTACACCGATGGAGGGTGTGCGTATGCTGGACCTCAAAGGAAAGACAGCCTTCGTGTTCGGTGTGGCCAGCGAGGATTCCATCGCGTGGGCCATTTGCCAGCAATTGGCAGCAGCAGGCTGCACGCTTTACCTCGGCTACCAGAAGCGCTTCATGAGCCGGATCTTCAAACTGAAAGATCAGCTTCCATCCATTGGCGGCTTCTACCCCTTGGACGTTGCAGAGGACGCTTCCACGAAGGAATTCTTCGATGCCTTCGCTGCAGAACACCCCGGCAAGAAAGCCGACATCCTCGTCCACGCCATCGGTTTCGCGCCTCGAACGTGCTTTGATCGTCCCATTCTCTTTGTGGAGGATGCCGACATCAACACCGCGATGACCATCTCTGCCAACAGCCTTCAACGGTGCCTAAAGCACGCCCTTCCATACCTTTCCGAGGGCTCATCGACCATCACCCTCACTTATGCTGCTTCCACCCGATACGTGCCGTCGTACGGCATCATGAGCATGGCCAAGGCCGCACTTGAGTGTTGGACGCGTGAATTGGCGTGCCATCTCGGGCCCGAGGGCCATCGGGTGAATGCGATTTCCTCGGGTCCGATTCGTACGATTGCTGCTTCTGGCATCCCTGGGTTCGAAAACATCCTGGATCACGTGGCGTCCAACGCTCCACTTCGACGAAACGTCACGCAATCGGACGTGGCAGGCACCACGTTGTGGTTGGCCAGCCCGCTCTCAGAAGGCGTGACGGGCCAAGTCATCCACGTGGATGCGGGGTATTCGATTACGATGGTGCCAGAGACCGTCATGGAGTGAGGTGAGAAGATGACGATCACCACAGCAGATGGAAAAGAGGTCGGCGGGACCGACCAAGGCCCCTTCGAACCCATCGCCATCATCGGTTGCTCGGCCCTGATGCCCGATGCCGAGGATGCCGCGACCTTTTGGCAGAACATCATCGACGCACACGTCAGCATTCGGGACCTGCCCGAGGGCCGCTGGCCTGGGCCAATCGAACACTTCTGGGCCGAAGGGTCGCCTGGAAACGTTGAGGAAAACCGCACCTATGCGAAGATCGGCGCATTTGTCGAGGGCTTCGAATTTGATTGGCGTCGATGGCGGCAACCTCCGGGGACCCTCGCTCAAATTGACCCCTGTCAATTGTGGGCGGTTGAAGTGGCCGCCTCAGCATTGGAGCACGCAGGATATGGGGACGAAGGCCGCCCGCTCGATCGCAGCCGCGTCGGTGTGGTTTTCGCAAACGCTCTCGGCGGTGAAAACCGCAACGAGTCCAACCAGCGGGTCTGGGCTGAGCACAACCGCGCCTTGGCCCTTGAGGCAGGCCTTGCCGCCTCATCAAGCGACGCTTTCGTGAAGGCCATGGTGGAGGGTGCTCCAAAGATTACCGAAGACACCATGCCTGGTGAGCTCGCGAACGTCGTGTCAGGCCGCGTCGCCAACTTGCTCGATCTTCAAGGCCCCAACCACGCCATGGACGCCGCCTGCGCATCATCGTTGGCAGCCTTGCTCGACGCGTGCCGCTTGCTTCACGCACGCCAAGTCGACGCGATGATCTGCGGTGCTTCGGACCGTACGATGGACCCCGCCACCTACGCGAAATTTAGCGCAATTGGGGCCCTCTCTCCGAGCCACTCTACTCCGTTTGACGCGCGCGCCAACGGTTTCGTTATGGGCGAAGGTGCTGGAGCCTTGGTGCTCAAGCGCCTGAGCGACGCAGTCCAAGACGGCGACGAAGTTTTCGCAGTCATACGTGGCATTGGTGGATCGTCTGATGGTCGAGGAAAGGGCATCACAGCGCCTTCACAGCGGGGGCAGATCCAGGCCATTGCTCGCGCCTACAATCAAGCGGGATATGCTCCCTCATCGGTGGAACTTGTCGAGGCCCACGGGACCTCAACGAAGGTTGGCGACGCCACTGAATTATCCACCCTCGGTACGTTGTGGACCGACATCGAAGCCGGTGACAACGTGGCTGTTGGTTCCATCAAGAGTCAGATTGGGCACCTCAAGGCCGCCGCCGGCATGGCCGGGCTGCTCAAAGTCACCATGGCCCTGCATCACGCGACCATTCCGCCAAGCGCGGGTTTTGAAACACCAAACCCAACGGTGGATTGGTCGACCAATCCGTTCTTTGTGCCCACAGAGCCGATGGCGTGGCCTCAACCAGCAGGGCACCCTCGTCGTGCTGGTGTGAGCGCCTTCGGTTTTGGCGGCACCAACTTCCACGTCGCCCTCGAAGCCTACGACCCAGAATTCCATGCGGAGATGGGCGACATGTGGTCGTCCCGCTGGGAGGCCTATGCTGGCGCACCTTCAGCACCTGAAGCAGCTTCCATCCTCGACGCTGCCGCTACACCTTCGCTGGATCACGCCGCCCTCAAGGCGGTGGAAGGTGGCGTCCTTTTGCTCTCGGCAGAGAGCGTTGAGGCCATCACAGCTCGCCTTGCGTCCTTGAAGGTCGACGGTCCAACCTTCGACGACGACCCACGCGGGCATCGCCTCTCTGCTGTTTTCCCCAAGTGGTCCACGGGCTTCGATGTGAACGCGGCTGTGCGTCTCGCGGTCGTGGCTACGTCTTGGGCTGAGTTCGAAAAGCGAAAGGGACTCGCCGCTTCGTCGCTGTCCGATCCCGCTCGCTGGGGTTTCCTCGCGGCACAAGGCGTCATGGTCACGGATCAACCTGCCATGCCCGCCGAAGCCATGGTTGCCCACATGTACCCCGGTCAAGGCAGCCAATATGTCGGGATGACCCACGATCTCTGGCAACGCTTCACCGCAGTTCAGGAGGTCTGGCGTCAGGCTGACGAGACCATGGTTGAGGTGCTCGACGGTGAGACGCTCTCTTCTTTTGTCCTGCGAAGCAACCTGTCCAAGGAAGAAATCAAGGATGCTGAAGCGAAACTGAAGCGGACCGAATACACCCAACCTGCGATGTTGACGGCCGACCTCGCCATCGAACGTGCCCTCAACGACCACGGCCTCAAGCCCGACATGGTTGCGGGCCACTCGCTTGGTGAGTATGCCGCTCTGATGTCTGCCGGCATCATGGACATGGACAGCGCCCTTCGCGCGGCTGCAGCACGCGGCACCGAGATGGGTTCGGTGGAAATAGACGACCAAGGGCTGATGGCCTCGGTCAGCGCGCCGCTCGCAGACGTTGAGCGTATCCTCAATGCCACGGACGGCTACGTCATCGCCGCGAACAAGAACTCGCCCAAGATGACCGTTATTGCCGGCGAGACCAAACCGGTGAAGGCAGCCATGGCTTCATTCGAAGCAGAAAGCATGCCGTGCACTATTCTGCAAACATCTCACGCCTTCCACTCCAAGATTGTCGCACCGGCCAACGCCCCGCTTCGGGCGTTCCTTGAGGAACTCGACCTCCGGTGGCCTAACATCCCGATCACGGCCAACGTGGACGGGACCTTCTACGCCATGGAAGGCGATGACGCCAAAGCCGCCGTGCTGGAAAAACTCGCACCACAAATGGCCTCCTCGGTCGAATGGACCGCTCAAATTGAAACCATGGCGGCCGCCGGAGCAGGCGCATTCGTTGAGGTCGGGCCAAAGCGAGCACTGACGGTGTTTGCCACTCAAATCCTCGAAGGGAAACCACATGTTGCTGTCATGACCAACCATCCTAAGCAGGGTGGTATCGCCAGTTTCCTCTCTGCGATGGGCATGCTCGCCTTGGCCGGGCGTGTTGCCTCGATGCCAGACGGGACCAGCACAGTGCTCACAGAAGCCTTCCGTGCTGGACCGTTGGAAGCGTGGTCGTCGTCCCCCGTGCAGCCGGTTCGCTCGTCACAGGAGCATGAGGACTTGCGCACCCGTGCCCGCCCGCTTCCCTCCAGCGGCGGTGTGCCCGTGGCCGCGCAGACCGTGGCTGCTCACGCAGCATCCTCCGACCCTGCTGAAGCCATTGCAGCCTATGTGGGCGATCGGCTCGCTGCGGTATGCGGGTATCCTGCTCGCTTCTGCCGCGGTGCTGTGGATCTGCGGTCCGGGCTTGGTCTAGACGACGCCAAGGTGGCTTCCGTCGTGCAACGCCTTCGGGCAGAGGCTTCCCTCGACGGTGAAGTGGACGTTGCCTCCGCACGGACACCGGCAGAACTGGTCCGAGCGGTCCGTGCCCCGCCGTCTGGTTGGAGCCCCGCTGCTCCTGCAATCCGACGCCCTGTAGAGGCAAGTACCGGCGCAACCGTTGCGCACGATGCGATGGCTGACCGCAGAGCCAACCCCTACGTCATCACCGGCGTGTCCCTCGGCCTGCCTGGCGGAGAGCGCGTTTTCGACGAGGACGTGTTTGAGCGCTTGATCCGAGGAGAGACCTGCATCGAAGAAGTGTCCGATGCCTACAAGCAAGCCCTACTGGATCGGAACATCGTTCGCCTCGTCAAAGGCCGCGACGGTTCTGTGGACATGTCTCCTGCGGAAACGTTCGGGGACATCCCACAATTGGCCGGTGTGGCGCATGCTTTTGATCTCGCCGAGGAATTTGGTGTGGATCCCAAGGCCGTTCTGGCATGGGACATCACCACGCAATTGGCCGTCGCTTCCGGCTTGCTTGCCTTGCGGGACGCTGCCATCCCCTTGACGCCTGAGGAGCAGGTTGGCAAGGGTGGTCTCCGGCTCATCCGTGGCTGGCAGGTTCCACAACACCAGCGTGAGCGGACCGGCGTGGTGTTTGCCTCATGTTTCCCGGGCACCACGGCGTCCTTTGCACACGCAAGGAACAACGGCGCGGACGCAGACGGTCGTTTCGACCGTCGGTTCCTCTTCCAAGTGCTCAACATGGGTCATGCTCAGTTCGCCCAGCACACCGGCATTCGAGGGCCAAATTCCACCATCAACGTGGCCTGCGCCTCCGCGACGGCTGCCTTCAGCATCGCAGAGGATTGGTTGGCCAACGACCGTGCGGACCGCGTGGTCATCATCTCCTCAGACAACGTGACCAGCCCAGAACTGTGGTCGTGGATCGGTGCGGGTTTTGCCGCCTCTGGCGCAGCGTCCTCGAGCAACGTCATCGAAGAGGCAGCGCTGCCCTTCGATCGCCGACGAAACGGTTTGATCCTTGGCATGGGAGCAGCTGCTTTCGTGGTGGAGCGAAATGCCGAAGCGGCCGAACGTGGCGTCCAGCCGTATGCTGAATTGCTCGGAACAAGGATGGCAAATTCTGCGTTCCACGGAACGCGCCTCGACATTGACCACGTGGCACAAACGTTCGATGGATTCGTTACTCATATGGAACGCACTTGGGGATTGGATCGGCACACGATGGCGCCCAAGACGGCCTTCTTCTCGCACGAGACCTACACGCCGGCACGGGGCGGGTCTGCTCAGTCGGAAGTCAAGGCACTCAGAACGACCTTTGGTGAAAGCACCAACAAGATTCTGATTGCCAACACCAAGGGTTTCACGGGTCACCCCATGGGCGTCGGCATCGAAGATGCGAGCATGATTCATGGCCTCCATCATCGCCGGTTCCCACCGATCGCCAACCACAAGGAAGTGGACCCGGAGCTAGGTGACCTCAACCTCAGCAAAGGAGGAGACGTCGAAGGCATCGAGTACGGCATCCGGTTTGGTGCTGGATTTGGATCACAAATCGCTCTCTCGCTGGTTCGACGCTGGCCGGTCGAGGGTGAGCGGGTGAACGGCCGAGCTGTGCTGGCATGGAACCGTCGACTTGCGGGCACAAACGACGTTGTGCTTCGCGTTATGGACAACAAATTGGTCGCTTACATCGATGGGGAAAGCAACCTACACGGCGGCGTCCAAGGCGATGCTTGGGGTCCAAGCGCTCCCTTTGAGGGCATGGTCGAGGAAGTGGAAGCCCCGCTTGCTCCTGAGCCCGCACCATCGCCTCCACCCAAGCCTGTTGCACCCGCCGCCCCGGCAGCACCCGCTGCCATGAACGCCAGCGATGAAGAGGTCGCTGCGGCCATGATTGAAGTCGTTGTCGAACACACAGGCTACCCCGCAGAGTTCATCGAAATGGACCAGGACCTTGAGGGCGAATTGGGCATTGATACCGTCAAGCAAGCCGAAATCATGGCAGCGCTTCGCGACCGGTTCTCGCTACCGGTGGACGAAGACTTCGTGCTCTCTGACCATCCAACGCTCAACCACATGTTGGCGTACCTGACACGCATGCAAGGCGGTGCTCCGGCTCCGGCGAAAGAGGCAACCGTGGACCGTCCAGCTCCGATTCCGGATCCCACGCCCCCTGAACCGGTCGAAGCACCTCAGACTGCACCTCCTTCACCAACCCCGGCCACGGTTGCCGCCGCTCCCTCGCTCGAAGCAGGTGAGCTCGTGGACACGGTTGTGGCCGTCGTTGTGGAGCACACCGGATATCCGGCTGATTTTATTGAAATGGATCAGGACCTCGAGGGCGAATTGGGCATTGACACGGTCAAGCAAGCCGAAATCATGGCTGACATTCGGGCCCGATTCTCGCTTCCTGTGGACGAGGACTTCCTGTTGTCCGAGCATCCAACGCTCAACCACATGGTGGGCTACATCCAGCGCATGACGGGTGGAGGAAACGGGCAAGCACCCTCGGAATCTGCGCCTGCGCCGCCTTCTGCTCCAGCACCCTTGGCTCCTGCTGAAACCACACCTGCTCCTGTGGCACCTGCGCCGCCCTCAGGCGACGACGGAAGCATTGCAGCACGTTTGGTCGAAGTGGTGGTCAAGCACACCGGATACCCTGAGGATTTCATCGAACTCGACCAGGACCTCGAGGGCGAATTGGGCATTGACACGGTCAAGCAAGCCGAAATCATGGCCGACGTTCGCGCGATCTTTGAGCTCCCCGTGGACGAAGACTTCCTGTTGTCCGACCATCCAACGCTCAACCACTTTGTCGCTTATGTCGCGAAGTATGCCTCCGGTGAAGCCGATGCAATCGCATCCTCAACCTCCTCGACGGCACCTGTCGAGACGCCTTCCGCCGTCGCTGTCCCATCGTCATCGGAGGTTGTCGGCAACCGCCGCTGGCAAGTCGAGATTGAGCCCTGCTCGGGTGAGGCTGCACCATTGAATCTCGCCGGCCGGATCCTCATCACCGAGGACGACTGGGGTGTGTCCGCTGCGGTTGCTCAGGTGTTGACCGGGAAGGGCTTCGAAGTCGTCCATATTGGACTTGAACCCGGCGCGAAATCACACCGAATCCAAGAGGAGGGTGAGCGCATCGTTCACCGCGTTGACCCTGCTTCCTCGGAGCAAATGGACGCCTTTGTGGACGCCCTCGCAGATGGACCACTCGCAGGCATAATCCACCTGGCTCCGTTGCGGTTGGCCAGCATGGCATGGTCCGAAGAAACCGGACCAAGCCAACAGGTGGTGCTGTCCGGACAAGCCTGGTTCGGTCTCTTGAAATCCCTCGACGCGCAGTTCAGCGCTCTACAGGCGGGTGTCGTGGCTTCTGTGAGCGCCATGGACGGTCGTCACGGCAACCGCGGTGACCGCTTCAACGCACTCCAAGCAGCAGCCGCAGGCGTGACAAAATCCTATGCGCATGAGCGACCCGCCCTCCGATGCCGCGCCTTCGACCTGCATCCCGATATGCTGATGGATGCCGAAGCCACAGCAGAGCGCCTGGTGGATGACCTGCTCAACATCGGTGGCGAGGTCGAGATTGGCCTCGATCGTGCTGGTGAGCGCTGGACGCTGGTCTGTTTTGCTGAAGATTTGGTTGAAGCGCGGAAACCGCTGCAAGAAACCGATGTGTGGCTGGTTTCCGGCGGTGGCTCAGGCGTCACCGCCGCCGCCATCATTGGCGTGGCTGCTGCGTCCAAGGATGCTGGCGCTTCCTTCCACCTGCTGGGACGAACTCCGCTCATGGAGGTCACCGAGGGTTGGCTTGACCACGACGAGTCGGCCCTTGACGCTGAGAAGATGGCGCTTCGCGAGCGCATGATTGAGGCATCCTCATCGGGTAAGGTCACCATGGTGGAGTGGAACCGCGCATGGGACAGAATGATGCGGTCGCGTGACGTTCAGCGTACCCTTTCCGCCATACAGAGCACCGGCAACCTGGCGCAATACCATGCCGTGGACGTCATGGACGCCAAGGCATTGACCAAGCTTGGCGCCAACCTTGGCCATGCCATCACGGGTGTGGTTCATGGGGCTGGTCTGGAGGAGAGCAAACTCGTGGCCGACAAGACCCACGAAGCCTTCGATCGCGTGGTGCGTGTCAAGGTCGACGGTTGGACCGCATTGATGGGTGCTGTGGAGGCGTCCGGTGCACGCTACCCTGCCTTTGCCGCCTGCTTTACATCGGTGGCTGGACGCTTTGGGAACGGCGGTCAAACGGACTATGCTGCTGCGAATTCCGTCCTTGATGCCGAAATGGCCCGTCTGACCGCCAGCGGTGCATGCCGTGCCGTGGCCATCGGGTGGACGGGCTGGCGCGATGTCGGCATGGCGACCCGAGGCTCCATCGAAGCAGTGTTTGAGGCTGCAGGTATTGAGACCCTGCCGGTGGATGTCGGCGTGGACTTGTTTGTGGACGAGGCCCTCGCGGGTGGAAAGCGACGCGTGCTCGGTTGCGGAAGCCTCGGTGCGATGGACGCCTTCAGCGCCTTCCGCGAAGCACCCCTCAAGCTGCCTCCGGGCATGGCAGGACTGATTGCGGATCCGCAACGTTTCCCCTTCATCGACAAAGTCGTGGCCTTCGATGAGGAGGCTCGTATCGTCACGCAGACCACGCTCTCGACCGAAGTGCATCCCTTCCTGCTCGACCACGCCATCGACGGTGTCCCATACCACCCTGGCGTGATGGCGCTTGAGATGTTCGCCCAAAACGCATTGTTGCTCAAGCCCGGGACGGCCTTGGCTGGCTTCAGGGACGTCAGTTTCGGTCTGCCGGTGAAAATCATGCGCGAGACCATGACGGTCCGTGTTGAAGCCTCGTTGAGCGATGCCAGCGATGGCGTCCACGACGTCACATGTCGGCTCGTCTCCGATCTCGTGTCTTCTACCGGTGAGGGGTTTGGTGAACGTGAGCACCACAGCGCCGTTGTGCGTCTTGTCGAAGAAGCCGAAGACCTGAGTTCCTTCTTCGCTGGCGAAGTCGCGCAAATGCCAGACACGGGTTTGGCTCCAGCACCCGGCGATTTGATGCATCACCCTTCCTTCATCTACCTGCGGTACTTCCACGGTCCGCGCTTCCAGAGCCACGGTGGCGTGCTTCGAGGTGTGCAGCAAGGCGAACACATCGGCGTGGACGGATTGGCGTTGATGCGCCATCAATTGCCTGCGAAGGACCAGTTTGCCATCGAAGCCGAGGGCGAAGTCGTGCTGCTCGAGGCTTTACCGATGCTCATCGAAGCCGGATTCCAGAACGCTGGATTGGTCGCGATGGAATCAGAAGGCCTCAGTAGCCTCCCGGTCGGGATTGAATGGTCCACGATGCTGCGTGTTCCCGATGAAGGAGAATCTCTTCGCATGCGCTCACTGTGCACAGGAACGGAAGACGGCGGCATCACCGTGCATGATGTGGTCATCTTTGGTGAGGAAGACGACCCGGTCTTGGCCCTCCGAGGGTTGCGTTTGAAGGGCATGGCTCAGGTCCCAGAGGACCTCGCGGTGTCCATCGACCGGTGATGCAAATGCGGAGAATCGTGCCGGAGTGGTCCGGTTTCGATGCCCCAGAGCACATGGTCCACCTTGCTCCTTTGCCGGAACAGCTCCCCGGTGGTGATGATCCATTGCCGCCCTTGGTGGACCCGACCGAGTGGCTGAGCTTCAAGACCGACAAGCGCCGAAGGGAGCACCTTGGTGGGCGCCTTCTTCTGTCCGACTCGATTGAATCATGGTGGAAGCAGCATGCATCGATTGGCCGCGCGGACGAGTTGGATGTGATCAGGGACGAACGTCGTGCACCCTACCTGCGATGGCGCTCTGGGCTTTGGCGGCAAACTCCCCTGCCTGGTATCTCAATCGGGCATAGCGCTGGACGAGCTGTTGTGGGGCTGGTGGACGAAGGGTGGAGCATCGGCGTTGATGCGGAACCTGCGGGCCGAAGCATCGCCGAGGGCGCTTGGAACATGTTTGCCTCTGCCGAGGAGCGTGAATCCTTCCACGACAAGCCAGAAGCCGCTCTTCGTGCTTGGGTGACGAAAGAGGCCGTGCAGAAAGCGCTTGGTTTGGGCATGCATCTGAATCCGCGGCACATCGTGGCAGACGGTACACGCTACATCCACAACGGTGCTGTCGTCCATCTTAGTTGGGTGAACGTGGACGGCATGCTGATGTGTGTGGCCTTGGCACCGGGCCGTGCCCCTCCCTCAACACCTGAGGACGCCGTGCTTGACGCGACGCGAGCGGCCATGCAGGAGAACCCCAATTGGGGTGTGGGGTGCAAAACCACCCGCAACATGTCGTGATCAACCGACGTTGCGGATTTCTGGGGTTTGGTCAGCGAAAAGGAATTCCAACAACGCGGCCCACATCACGAACTCGATGCTTTCTTCGAGTTTGTCTTGCCCACCAACGACGTCAATCATGTTTTCCAGCGTGTCTGAAGGCGAGTGGTAAGCATCGTAATCGTCGTCATAAGCGCCGAGGTGGAAAATGGTCTGTGCGCCAAGATCGCGGAAGGTGACGTGGTCGGAACGACCGAAGGTGTCCTCGTGGACGTCCATCACGAGGTCGGCATGGTCCTCCCAATGCTGGTCGCATCCGGCCCCATAGGTGCCGTCAATGCGCAAGTCCATGGGAGCCTTCAGGACGTTGCGGTGCACGTGATCCAAGATGCTGGTGATGGCAACGTCCTGCTCGTCGGGATCGATGTCGGGGCCGGACCAGGCGTGATATGGGTACGGTTCTCCAGTGGGCTTGTATGCGGGCCAGGAAATGCCCATCATGTCCATGTTGATGTAAAATCGAAGTTCCTTGTCCTGGGGAAGGCAATAGCCACAATCGTTGTTGGCGAAAGCGTTGGACCCGCGCAGCCCTTCTTCTTCGGAGGACCAAAGTGCGAGGAAGGTGTCACATTCAACCTCCAAATCGGCGAGCACCTTGGCGTAGAGCATCATGCTGACCGTGCCTGCGGTGTTGTCGTATGCCCCTTCGTGGGTGCCGCCGCCCGGTGGCCCAGCTGGGGGCATGATGTCCATGTGACCGCCCATGCCCTGAACGCAGGAGTCGTCACGTCCTTCTTTCCACGCGATGACGTTCAGTGATTCAGGCTGTGTTGGGTTGAGGTGGTCGGTGACGCGAAGCATGTAGGTGCGGTAACCGAGGCTCTCAAAGTGGCCTTGGAAGTATGCCGCAGCACGCTCATAGGCGGGATTTGCTGCACCCATCCATCGGTCGTTGTATCCTCCACATTCTGCGGAGGGGCGGCCGTCAACCACAGGGTCACACGTGATGTAATCCATTTTGTCAAACCATTCTTGACCGCTCACGATGGGAGTGCCGTTCTCCACAGGCAATTCGAACACCGTTTTTCGGCCGTTCTGATCGTAAATGGTCAACTCCACGGCGTCCGTGTAGGGTGTGGTCAGGAGGTGGAACGCCAATCGGTCACCGTCGACCGGTACGGAGCTGTCCAAATCCATCGACCCGTTCACGAAGAGGAACACGTCGTGGGCAGGAGCAGAAAGGCGGAGTCCCTCTCCAATGAGCAGCAGGTCGTGCCACTCACCGAGGCGGATAACGGCGTCGGTGGCTGGAAACCCGTCGATGGTCAAGATCGCGTCCGCATTGAGGGACTCTTCCTCCGGGGTTCCGCCGATGCAGCCGGACATTGGAGCCAGCAGCATGAGCGCCATAAGCAGCAAAGCGGTGCGCATCTTCGCCAGCATCATGCATTGGTCGAATGCCCGGTCCCTAAGGACTTCGCCATGTCGTCTGGTCGGCCGATGACCTCAAGACNGGAAGGCACCACGNCGGGTTAAGACGCCAGCGGATATGGTGAAGTGGTTATCATCTGAGGTTTCCAACCTTATGTCGTGGGTTCGACTCCCGCTATCCGCACCTCTACTCACAAAACCTATGTGCGGACGACAGTAGGGTGTAACGTGCAGACGATACGAGCATCGAAAAGCCTGTTTCTTGTTGCGTTGATGCTGCTTGCATCCCTCTCAGGTTGTTTCGGCCAAAATGAAGAGACGCAAGAGGACAGTCCTATCGTTTTCCAAATTGACTACCAAATGCCAACTGAGGTTGTCATGAGGAGTGGGGAGTGGCATGATTTCCAACTGCTTGGAAGCGGGCGTGCAATTTCTGTTCCCAACAATGTCATGCTGTTTGTTGATGGATACATTGTACCAAACGGCTATGCAATGGTTGAGGGTGACTCGATCAACGGTCGTTTCTTGCTCACCCCTTATGTTGATGAAATGAAGGTAACCATCGTTCACCCCGATGGAAGCGGCGATGTATACGAACTCGAGGTTACACAGGGAATGCCTATTGTCAACGGAGATGAATGGTACGAACGTATGGAATACATCACAAGTGTTTGTCCCGATACAACGCAATGTGGAGGGTACATCAATCGATGGATGGGGTCACCAAATCCTGCTTTTGAAAGAGCGGCTGAATACTTTCGAGGACACTTCGAAGGGCTGGGTTATGATACCCACATCTTAAGAGTGTTTGATCACGGTAATCCTACCGAACCTGAAAGTCTGAACATCATCGCTTGGAAGCGCGGACGCGATCCCACCTGCGTCCAAGGAATGGGTGGACACATGGACATCATGTTTCCAGGGGGACCTCCGGGCGGTGGAACCTACGAAGGAGCCTATGACAACACTGGAGGAACCGTAAGCATGATGCTCTACGCCCAGGCCTTTGTCGAAATCGAAGTCGAGTGCGATACGTTCCTTGCGCTCTGGTCCTCCGAAGAAGCAGGACTGCGCGGTTCAAACGCCTTTGCGAACAACGAATGCGATTACTGTCTTCCCAAAGACAAAGAACTCCGGTTCTACATTAACATGGACATGATGGGTATATCCTATCCAGCAAAAAAGCCGACTGGAGAGCCCTATCCATATCATGCATGGTCCGGACCCGACATCGACCCTGATGTACAGGATGTTGAGATAACGACCGTACTTGATCACGTTCACAGGAACATCCTCGAAGCACCAATGGATTTGCGAATCGATGGAACTTACGGCTCGGGATGCGATCAGCATTGGGATGAGCATGAAGATCTTGTGCTCGATGTTCATGAGGACACCTTTGGTCGTTCAGACCACGTTACATTTCGCAACCTTGGTGCGCAGACAATCTTCCATCTTGGAGCCTATGATTCAGATTACAGCGCCTACCACTCCCCTGATGACACACTCGACAACATGATCGAGATGGTTGGTGGAGTTGATGAACTGAAAAAGAGCATGGAGTTCGTTATGTGGGCTGCTATGCTTGAGTTCATGATTGCGGATCAAACGCCTGAAATTCGAAACGTCGATGCTTGATAGTTTAAACGACGTTTTTTGAACCCATTGCGAATAATCGACGTATGGATGAAGAGGAACCGCAAGAGAGTTCCATCTTCCAGAAATTTGCTTCATCTCCATGGTTTGCTCCAACCATGATTGGAACGGGTGCATTTGCAGCCATGGCTGAATCGCTGCTTCTCCTCCTCCAAGGACAATCCATAGAAAATGCGGTCTGGCCACAGGCCATTCGAACACTCTCATGGACGCTTGTTCTTCGAGAACATGTTTCACTAATCGCCGGTTTTTCCGCGGCTTTTATCGGATTATGCATCTATGCATCCATCCAAAAATTTCGAGGGCGCTCTCTTTCAACGATTCCACGAGCAGCGTCGTTTTGCCTCATTGGTGCTGTAATCTCGTCCTGGATCATTTTTGTGTTGATGGACTATCGGTACATCAGAGGAGCGTTTTTACTCCTTCCTACAATCTATGGAATACTCCTTCTGGGTTGTTTACTTGCCACACAAGGACCACCAAGGCTACCGAATGGCTTTTCGAACTGGAAGGAAAAAGGAACGACAAGTCTCAACCTGCTCGCCGTCTTTCTTAGCGCTTGGTTGATCATGCCAGGGATTCCGGCCCTCATCGGGATTGCCCCCTCCCCCCCACTGACTCCGACGCTAGGATATGGAGCAGAGGCAGGTCCGTTCGACCGGACCACGATACGTTTCGCGTATGAACTACCAGATGAGGTTAAAGCCATTCAGGGACCTACGGAGGAGGATATCGAGTTTTCCGTATATCTGACCGTCCCACACTTACCGAATAATCCAGGAATCGAAGGTGTACCGCTTGCGATTTTATTTCACGCATTCAACAATCCTTCCATTGAATCCTATACGGATTGGATCGACCACCTTTCTGCGAAAGGTATGGTCGTTGCATACATCCAGTATCCAACGGATGTGCGACCTGAAGGGGGCGATGATTTTGAACCAACCCTCGTTGATGGAACCTCAGATTGGCCCCATCACGTCCCGAGGATGCTTTCCATCGAATCCGCACTGCAACGCTTGAATGAAATCATCACCGCTACACCCCGCCATTTGACCGTCGATGCTGTGTTGAAGAATCTCACCATCATGCCCGAACACCTTTGGATTGGAGGACACAGCCTTGGTGGAGCCTATTCGCTTCAAGCCCTTGGCATGGTTCAATCCATGGGTTGGGGAAGTGAAACGCTTCTGGTCGATACCGAGATGGCTGCAGCTCGGCCGGTTCAAGCGGAGTGGGTTCCTGACTTCACCAACCTACCAGAAGACACCATCGTTCACCTTGTTGTAAGCGAGGACGATATGACTGTTGGGCAATGCAACAGTGTTCACCAACATGCCTTGTTCGAGCAGATCGACCAGAATCACGCACTCTTGTTGTACATTCCGAGCGATAGATACGGTTTTCCTCGCCTTGTTGCGACACACTACATACCCGCCAACGAGGCACACGATACGCTCGCAGATTGGGCGTTCTACCGACGAGTCGATGCACAGGCCGATTGGGTGGTCGCCCAAAGTCGAGGAGATTACAATACTGCTGATTTTGCTTACCAAAACCTCGTCAACACAGGTATGTTAACAAACATGGGGAAATGGTCGGATGGTGTTGATGTGCTACCAATACAAGCCTACACCAATCCCGGCGAGTCGCCAAAATTTGCTGATTGTTTTAATGGGAGATGACGACGATGGAAAATGAAGAAAACAACGTGAAATCCCTTGTTAAGCTCATCTCCACCTCAACCATCATCGCATCAATGTGTTGTCTGCCGAGTGTAGTCTTGGTTCTGTTTGGCCTTGCGAGTGTCAGCACTGCTGCTGCTTTGTCGGACAATTTGTACTGGGGAGGAGAAGGATACGAATGGTTCCGTCCTACGATGCTTGCCGTAGCATCCGCATCGGTCTTCATTGGTTTGTTCATCTACTTTAGGAATCGGGGAATCTGTACCTTTGATGATGTCAAGCGTCAACGCCGAAAGGTCATCAACACTACCCTGCTCGTTCTTGTCGTAGCCTATGTGTCATACCTTCTGTTCAATTACGTGATTCTAACAGAAATTGGAATACTGCTAGGGCTCGAATGGGAATCAAGTCGCTTGTGGAACAAGTGACTACGCATTCTTGCGAACGCTTGCACAGCCAACTGTCCACGCATCGTTCAGGCTCATGGCTTCACGTGTGGCATCCAATACATCGTCTTCCAAAGATCGAATTGGGTCTACATCGGGACCCCAAGCAAGCATGATACAATAACCGTCATTCGTGAGATTTTCCAATTGAAAAATTGAATTTCCAATTGAGATTTTGTTTTCGTTATTATCTGCTTCTACAACAATATCCCGCGGATTGAGGTGCATGCCCATGCGAGTGGCTTTCTGAACAGCTTCTTTCACCGTCCAAGTCCATAGAGCGTCCACTTCACCGGCCCTAAGGCGGAGGAGTTCCTCGCCCTTCGCCATCATGTCATACATCGCTGTTCGCAATTCGCGTTCGAGAGGCTCAGCGTCCACACCAACCGTCCACCCACATTCAACAAGTGCAACACAAGCAAGATTCTCGCTGTGTGAAATTGAAATGTTTGGCAATTGAGGATGAAGCCATAACCCTTGAATGGCCTTCAAATACGGTGCACGTTGTTCTGTACGATCGACAGATATCTGATTGCAGTCAATCCCTCCCCACTGCCCTAAAGCCTTCTCCAATAGCCACCGAGCGGAGAGATGTTCGTTTGTCC
>PCBQ01000041.1 GCA_002731395.1 Methanobacteriota archaeon | reverse complement strand
ATCACGCCGGCGTTGATGGTCATCGCTGCGTTGCTCCCCATCCTGATGTGAGGTCCCCGGATTCCATCACGCAACGCTCATAGAGGGCGGGCAACGGCTTCTCATCCCGTTGGGGACCCATGCGATACATCGTTGTCTCAGGTGGCGTCCTCAGCGGACTCGGTAAAGGCGTCACGGCGAGCAGCATCGGCGTGCTGATGAAAGCCTGCGGATTGCGGGTGACTTCAATCAAAATCGACCCTTACCTCAACTCCGACGCGGGAACGATGAGTCCGTTTGAACACGGCGAGGTCTTTGTCCTCGACGACGGCGGTGAGGTCGATCTCGATCTTGGGAACTACGAGCGCTTCCTCGACTTGAACCTCGGGCGAGACAACAACTTGACCACGGGAAAGGTGTACTCCAAGGTCATCGAAGCCGAACGGCGCGGCGATTACCTCGGCAAAACCGTCCAAGTCATTCCGCACATTACGGATGCGGTCATGGGTTGGATCGAGACCGTCGCGCACCAGTGCAGCGACGATTCCGGCCTCGAGCCGGAAGTGTGCATCATCGAATTGGGCGGCACGGTCGGAGACATCGAATCCGCACCCTACGTCGAGGCTCTGCGACAATTCCAGTTCCGTGTCGGCCGAGAGAACGTGACCTTTGTGCACGTCTCCCTGGTTCCGGTGATGGGGCCCGTGGGTGAGCAGAAGACCAAACCCACCCAGCACACGGTCAAGGAACTCATGGGGCTCGGCATCACACCCGACATCCTGGTCTGCCGATCGTCTGCACCGCTTAACCCAGAGACCCGGGCCAAACTGGCCGCCTTCTGCCACGTGCCCGAGGAGGCCGTCATTTCCACCCATGACGTTCCAAACATCTACCACGTTCCGTTGATGCTCGAAGCGCAGGGACTCTGCGCCACCCTTGGCCTAAAGGTGCAACCCAACGGCCTTCTGGACGACTGGCGCAGGATGGCCCACCATCTGGACGCCCTTGAAGAAAACGTGACCATCGCCATGGTGGGCAAGTACACCGGCCTCTCGGATGCATACCTCTCTGTGATCAAAGCGCTTCAGCATGCGGCCATGGCCGCTGACCGCAAGCTGACCATCGATTGGCTGGAGGCCAGTGACCTCGAACCCGAGGCGAGTGACGATGTGCATGAAGACGCATGGTCACGCCTGCGCGCTGCGGACGGCATCCTCGTTCCCGGCGGTTTCGGCCACCGAGGGGTTGAAGGAAAGATCCTCGCCGCCAACTACGCCAGAACCAACGGTGTGCCCTACTTTGGCATCTGCCTTGGTCTGCAAGTTGCTGCCATCGATTTTGCGCGCGACGTGCTCGGCATGGAAGGCTCCACGTCCACGGAGTTCGACGAGGACTGTCCGAACCCCGCGGTGATTTTCATGCCCGAGATTTCCACCACGCATCTTGGTGGAACCATGCGCCTCGGCAGCCGCCCAACCTTGTTCCAAGTTGACGATTGCAAGGTCAAGCGTCTGTACGGTGGCCTCGAGAGCGTCGATGAGCGCCACCGCCACCGCTACGAAGTCAATCCCGAACTCATCGAACGGTTGGAGGCTGAAGGACTGACCTTTGTCGGCAAGGACGAGACCGGCCAGCGTTGTGAGATCCTGGAATTGCCTGACCATCCTTACTTCGTCGCCGTGCAATACCATCCCGAATTCAAATCCAGGCCTGGTCGGCCGAGCCCACCTTTCCTCGGGCTCATCCTCGCCGCCAGCGGCCAACCTCAGCCCTGAGCGTTCAAGAACCCTCGACGCAGATGCCCGCGCATGAGCGCCCTCGAAACCTCCCTCGTCGCCGTTGGCTTGGCCGTACTTGTGGGGGGATTGGCATGGACCTTGGCGGGTCGCAAAGCCGCAGAGGCACGTGCGGAAGACGTCGCCCGGATTGCGCAATTGGAGGCGACCATGGCCGCAACAGCCGGGCAAGATCAAGCCCTCGAGGACCGCATGACGGCCCTGAGCAGCCGGATGGCCGAACAGCAACGCAAAGACTTCCTCGACATCGCGGAAGAACGTTTCAAGCGCCTGCAGAGTGAAGCCGAGAAGGAAGCAAAAGCCCACATCACCGAAATGGAGGGGCTTGTCAAGCCCATCGAGGAATCCCTCGCCAGCCTTGGCGAAGCCACGCAAGCACTCGAAGAGAAGCGCATCGGCGCCATCGCAGGGGTGGAGCGGCAGATGCAGGAAGTCGGCGCGCTCGCTTCACGGCTGGGGACGGAGGCCAGCAACCTGTCCACGGCCCTCAGGCGATCTTCAGCCGTTCGCGGCGACTGGGGTGAAGTTGCGCTTCGAAACATCCTGGAGCTGGCGGGGATGAACGCTCATGCAGATTTTGAGGAACAGGCCAGCACCGACACAGGCCGCCCTGACGTCATCGTCCACCTGCCCGGTGACGGCGTCATCCCCATCGATGCGAAAGCGACGGCGAAACACTACCTTGAGGCCTTGGAGATCGAGGAAGGACCTCAGCGTGAGGCCTTGATGGACCAACATGCCAAGGCCTTGCGTGGGCGCGTCGCGGAACTGACCAGGAAAGAATACTGGAGCAGCTTTGGCGACCGGGCGCAATTCGTGGTGATGTTCGTGCCCTCTGAGGCGCTAATTTCGGCTGCCTTTGATCGGGACCCCGGCCTGCACGAGTGGGCGATGGACCGACGCGTCGTCATCGCCTCACCAGCTTCGCTGATCGCCCTGCTTCGAACGGTGGCGCTGACGTGGCAACAGGTGCAGTTTGCTGAACAAGCCGAAGAGATTGTTGGCACAGCACGTGAATTCTACAGCCGCATGGCGACATGGTCGGGCCATTTTGCGAAGGTCGGCAAGGACCTTGGCAAGGCAACGGAGGCGTACAACAAGGCGGTCAACAGTTGGGAAGGTCGCGTGCTCCCACAAGCCCGGCGCTTGGAAGACATGCAAATCTCCGACAACACGGCCGCACAATTGGAGGACTTAACCCGCGTTGACATGGCGCTGAAAGCGCCAACGGTGGTCGATGAGGAATGATCAGCCGGCCATTGTGAAATAAGCCAGCATGCCCACAGCGATGATGCACGCCCCAATGCTGACACCGATGAGGATTTTCATGTCACGCTGGTGACCCTTGTCCGACCAGATTTCCGTAAACCCACACGTTGTGCAACGGTAGAAGTTGCCCGCTGTCAGGTTTCCCCACGACCCAAGGCTGTTGATCTTGATGTTCGTGCTCTGACACTTTGGACAAACGCCGCTGTTCTTCATGCTCTTAACGTGGGCGAGAGAGAACAAGAAGGTCCCGGTCAGGCCCCGTGCACGCGCATGACCCGCGTGGTTCTGAAGCCCTGCAGGACCTTCACAAAGCGACGCTCAAGGAAGGTGGCGTCGAGGTCCGCAGAGCCCGTGTCGATGCGCAGCGACGACAATCCAAGCAATTTCGACGGCGTGGCCACAGCCAGCAGATGATCAAGGCCGATGGCCAGGAGGACATCGGGCGAAAGTTGCAGGTTCCCACGTCCGATGAGGAAGCCCTGGCCGCCCATCGGCGAAAGCAACAACATCCGCGGGCCGTCATGCGCCCGAATCACGTTGAGCAACGCGGCCTCATCGAGATCTGCGTGCACCTCGCCTGCATGCACCACGTCGATGCCAAGCAAGGTCAGGTCCAGATCGAGATGCCGCCCGATGGTGCGCAGCGTGCCACCACTCCCCCATACGATCATGAGGTTCTCGTCCTCCATCAGCAGACGAACGTGCTCGGCCATGCCTTCGATGGTATCTTCTTCGGATTCCCGCTCGACCTGTTCCTTGGCACCCTGCATGAAGCGTGGGCTTGCAGGGGTCCACGCTTCACCGTACATCCGAACGCGCCATTCGCCCTTCAGGTAGACCTCTTCGTCCAGGTCCATCACTTCGGTCAGGGCCGTCCTCAAGTCGCCTTGAGCGAAAGCCATCAGGACCTCTGCGGCGGCCGTGGGTGTGGTTGCGAAGCAACCGCTGTGCATCTTGACGCCACCTGGCACGCCGATGAGCGGGGTCGTGGCCGCTTCCTCACCAAGCCGACCGAGGGCCTCAACGATGTCGCGGGTCGTACCGTCGCCTCCCGCGTACAACATGGCGTCGACGCCTGCCGACAGAAGTTCGCCGACCAATTCGGCGGTTGAAGCGGCGCTGGTCGTGTCTGGTGTGTTGCCAATCGCTTCGATTGAGAAACCCTCAGGCAACCACGTTTCACCCATACGCCCGGTCCAGCCGACGAAGGTGGGTTCCATTTTGGTGCGGTTTAGCGGCGAGGCCAAGAGGTCAGCAAAGGCGCGCAACGCCTCGTTCATCCTCGGGCCTGCGCGATCCTCTGCACCCGCTGCACGCGCTTCGGCCGCTCGCCCGTCGCTGCCCTTGAAGGCGAGTCGCCCGCCCAAACCGGCGTCTGGATTGACGACCAGTCCGATGCGCATGGTGCTGCGAACAGTGGGGGCCTCATCAAGGTCCGCTCGGAACCAGCGCCATCTTCATGCCGCTCCTGCACTCTGCGGGATCCATGGAGCCACGCCACCCGGACGATGTCACGCCACGGGTGGAGGACCTTTTTGCCGCAGGCGTCGCTGACATGCAGGCCGCTCCCGAAGTCCAAGTGGCCAATGAAGAGTCCGAGCCTCCACCAGAGCCTGCGCCCCCGTCGACACCGGTCAACTACACCGGAGGAACACAAGCGAAAGCCCCGGACATCATGCACGTTGAAGGCCGTGAACCTCGGTCACCCGCCCCTGAAGTCGACCTCGTTGCTCGCCCGACCGTGGACCTCGCGGACGACGACGATATTGCGTGGTGAGGCGTGCAACGACGGACGGTTCAAGTGGTCGAGCCTGACCCCAAAGCCGGGGAACACCATGGCGATGGTCCACGTCACGCTGCCTGACGGCACGGTCAACGAGTACGCTGCAGGCATCACTGCAGGCGAGGTCGTGACCGATGCCCTTGGGCGAAAGCACGGTTGCGTTGCCGCCTACGTCGACGGCGTGGAATGCGACCTGTCGACCATGCTCCACAAAGATTGCAGCGTCACAGGGATTTCGACCAGCAGCCCGGAGGGGATGTACATCTTGCGGCACTCTGCTGCCCACTTGCTCGCGCAAGCGGTGAACGAGTTGTACCCCGATGCCAAGCCAACCATTGGACCTCCCATCGACCGCGGCTTCTACTACGATTTCGCAATGGAACCCATCAGCGAAAGCGACCTCAAGCCAATTCAGAAGAAGATGCACGAGATTGCCCGACGCAACCACTCTGTGGAGCGCGTAGAACTGGGCGAAGCAGACCTTCGGGACCACTTTGAGCACAATCCGTACAAGCTCGAAATCATCGATGACAAGCTCGAAGCCGGGGAGGGCTCGACCATCTACCGCCAAGGTGACTGGTACGACCTCTGCCTTGGTCCGCACGTGCCCAGAACGGCGACGCTCATGCATGTGCGCTTGACCTCAGTGTCCACTGCCTACTGGCGTGGCGACCAAGACCGCGAACAACTCGTGCGCATCTACGGCCTGGTCGAGCCCACGAAGGAGGCCCTGAAGGCGACCCTCGCACGCCTCGAGGAAGCCAAGAAGCGTGACCACCGCAAGTTGGGCAAGGAATTGCGCCTGTTCCACGTCGATGAAGAAGTGGGCCAAGGCCTCATCCTCTGGACGCCACGCGGCGCGGTCATTCGGCAAGAGTTACAGGACTTCATCAGCCACCACCTGCGAAGACAAGGCTACAGCCAAGTGTTCACGCCCAACATTGGGAAACTCGACCTCTACCGCACCTCTGGTCACTTCCCCTACTACCAAGACAGCCAGTACCCGCCTTTGGTGGAACGCGACCTCATGAAGCGGCTCTCCGACGAAGGCTGCACCTGCGGCGAGTTGTCGAACATGATGTCCGCTGGGGACATCGAAGGCTACCTGCTGAAGCCGATGAACTGCCCGCACCACGTGAAGATCTATGCCTCACAAGCCCGCTCTTACCGCGACCTACCGCTGCGCTTGGCCGAATTCGGCACGGTGTACCGCTGGGAACAATCTGGCGAGATTTCCGGCATGACCCGCGTACGTGGCTTCACCCAAGACGACGCTCACCTTTTCGTGACCGAGGATCAAATCGCGCAGGAGGTGCTGGGCTGCATTGAACTGGTGCAGATTATCTTCGGCACGCTCGGCATGGAGGACTACCGCGTCCGTGTGGGCCTGCGCGACCCTGATTCCACCAAGTACGTCGGCGACCCTGCCCGCTGGGACAAGGCCGAACAAGCCTGCCGTGATGCGGCGGAAAGCCTCGGCGTGGCCTGGACCGAGGAGCCCGGTGAAGCCGCCTTCTACGGGCCGAAGATCGACTTCGTCGTCAAAGACGTCATTGGCCGCGAGTGGCAACTCGGCACCGTTCAGGTGGATTATAACCTGCCCGAGCGCTTCGATTTGACCTACAAAGGGAGTGACGGCGAGATGCACCGCCCGGTCATGATTCACCGCGCGCCTTTCGGGTCGATGGAGCGCTTCGTCGGCGTGCTCATCGAGCACTTCGCTGGCATGTTCCCCACGTGGCTCTCGCCCACACAGGTCCACATGCTGACCATTTCCGAGAAGCACGCCGCTTACGCAGCCGAGCTCGCGGCTGACCTGCGCGAGGCTGGCGTCCGTGTGCTGGTGGACGACAGCGACGACACCATCGGCAAGAAACTGCGAACCCATCGGAAGATGCGCCCAGCCTACCTGCTCATCCTCGGTGAGTCCGAGGTGGAAGGACGGAACGTGACCTACCTCGGACCGGACCGTGAAGAGCACAAGGGCGTGCCCTTCGATGACTTCCGCAACGCACTCCTCAAGGAAATCAGCGAGCGCCGGTGAACGGGTAGCCCGCTGGTCGTTGTTCGAAGCCCAAGGCTTGGAATAATAAAACTCATTAAATATCTAATATTCTCCGGAGAGGCCATGAACCTGCAGACGACCAAGCCTCTGCTCCTTGCCCTGATGCTGATTGCCTCGAGCCTCGCCGGCTGCCTCGGCACCGGTGACGAAACCGAGGACAGCCTTGGAACCGTCATGGTCTCCACCTACCACGTGCAGCAGCTCGCTGAGGCCGTGGGCGGTGACCTTGTGGACGTGCAACTTCTCAGCCCGTCGAACATCCCGGTGCACGACTACGAACCCACGGCTGCCGATGTCATTACGCTCAGCACGGCTGACCTCTTCCTCTACCACGGCCTTGGCCTCGAGACATGGATCGACGCTACCCTTGACTCGATGGGATCTTCGGCTCCAAAGGCCGTGTCCACCCACGCCATGCCTGACGGTGACATCGCGCTTGAATTTGAGGCAATGCTGATCGCCGACCTGTGCGAGCACCTCAACGAAGGGCCATACGAAGCGACGAACCTCACCGCGGAAGAAGAGCATGAGGATCACGAAGAAGACCACCACGTGGTCGTCGTCCACTACCCCGACAACACGTCTGTGTCCATCGAGGTGGACGCCCACTCGAACTGGACCGGCTGGAACCTGACCACCACCGCCCTCAGCAGCAGCAACATCACCTGGAACGCCACGCTTGGAACGTGGGGCCACATGATCACAGGCATCGGCGGTGTGGAAGCCGACGCCTCGTGGTACTGGTCCCTCTACGTGTGGAACGAGACGGGCGACCAGTGGGACGTCAGCCAGGTTGGTATCGATGGGGTACTGCTAAACGAGACCGAGCACATCGCTTGGGCTCCCTCCTACATCAACCACACCCTCATCGCCGAGCCTCATCATGACGACGATGAGCACGATGAGCATGACCACCACGAAGGACACGAGCACCACACGGCCGAGGAAACCATCGACAGCCCCGCTGCATGCCCCGCGGACACGATGATTCACATCTACGAATTGGAAGAAGGCGAGCACGTGCTCGAATTCGAAGCCACGGGCATCGAAACGTTTGACCTTGTCGTGTTGAAGATGGGTGGCGCTCACGCCCACCACCACCACGACCACGGTCATGACGATCACGGCGACGACGACCATGACGATCACGGCGACGACGACCATGACGACCATGGCGACGACGACCATGACGATCACGGCGACGAAGGCCCCGAGATTCACGCGGAGCACGTGGCCCACCGCCTCTCCTTCCCCGAGCACGACGATGACCACGGCAACGAGACCCACGTTGAGCACGGCATAATCACGCTCCACGTTGATGCCGAGGGCGACTACGGCTTCGCGCTGCCACACGACGTCACCATGCACGTGCTGGAAGGCGAAGGTCACGATGACCACGACGACCACGATGACCATGACGACCATGGCGACGACCACGACGATCATGGCGATGACGACCACGACGATCATGGCGATGACCATGACGACCACGGCGACGACCACGACGACCACGGCGACGACCACGACGACCACGGCGACGAAGAAGCACGCTTCGACCCACACAGCTGGCTCGATCCGCTCGCCTTCCGCGCCCAGGTCAAGTTGGTACGCGACGCGATGATCGAAGCCTTCCCTGAAGGCGAAGACACGTTCACCGCCAACGCTGATGCGTACATGGCTGAACTGGTCGAATTGGACCAAGGCTTCAGCGCCCTGAGCGAGTGTACCCTTGACGAGGTCGCCGCCAACCACAACGCGTACTCCTACATGGCTGAACGCTACGGCCTCGAATTCGTGACCGTTCATGGATTGGATCCTGAGGGGGAGCCTTCAGCGGCTGACATCGAAGAGGTCGTCGAGAAGATCGAAGACAAGGAACTCGCGTACTTCTACATCGAAGAATACACCAGCGAGGACGCCGTGGCTTCCATCGTTGACCAGACCAACGGCGTGTCGGTCTTGACCCTGTACACCATGGAGATGGCGCCCAAGAACAACGAGGACAACTACCTCACGCTCATGCAGAAGAACCTGGACAACCTCAAGTCTGGACTCGGATGCTGATTCCGCAAGCACAGCCAAATACACCGGTGGACGACCACGTCCTGAGGTGGATGCATGAGCAAGGGCAAGCCCATCATCTCCATTTCGGACTTGACCGTTCAGCGCGGTGGCGCTGTGGTGCTTGAAGGTGTCAACCTCGACATCCACGCTGGTGATTTTGTCGGCCTCTCCGGACCGAACGGAAGCGGGAAATCAACGCTTCTGATGACGGTCGTCGGGGAACTTGAGCCCATGTCAGGGCGCGTGGAAGTCTTCGGGGAAAAGCCCGGTTCAAAGGCCTCGCGTGGTCGAATTGCTTGGGTTTCTCAAGCTGCTGCCCAGCTACCGCCAAGCCTGAAAATTTCCGTTCGGGAATTGGTGGCCTTGGGAACGATGTCGTGGATCGACATGATGCTCCCCTTTCGACGCACAGACCGTGCAAAACGTGTGGAGGAGGCCATCCGTCTTGTCGGCTTGCAGGATGTCGCGAATCGAAACGTGCAACAGCTGTCTGGGGGCCAGCGACAGCGCGCCGTAGTCGCTCGGGGTTTGGCCACCAATGCAGAGGTGCTGATTCTTGATGAGCCCTTAGCGGGCGTGGACCGCGCTTCCAGGGATGAATTCCTGAAACTCTTGGACGGGTTGTGCCGTAAAGAAGGAAAGACACTCGTGATGGTGACCCACGACCAAGGCGCCATCCATCGGTGTACGCAATGCGCGATTTGCATTGATGGCAACGTCCGGTTTGATGAGGACCATGTGGCCACAGCCCCTATGCTCCAAGTGGAATCGTTGATTTTGGACGACACGTTCCCCGCCAATCAACGAACAAAAGCACCATGGGGGGGCGAGTGATGGGTCTCGGTACCCTACTGCACCACGTGCTGGATCACCCCCGATTCTCCATCCTCAGCACCATCGGTGGGTGGATGCCAGGAGAGGTGTTTCCTGCCTTCTTTGAGATGGAGATGTTTGAACGTGCGCTCATTGCAGCGCTCCTGATCACGGTCGTAGCGGGGTTGTACGGCACCTTCCTGATGCTTCGCAATCTGTCATTGATCGGGGACGGCTTGGCCCACGTGTCCTTCGGTGGGGTTGCCGTTGGCGTTGCGTTTGGGGCTGTTGCCCCAATGGACATTGCTTCATTGGCCTGCGTGTTTTCTGCCATCTGCATCTACGAACTCCAGAACCGGGACATCCTTTCTGGCGACACTTCAATCGCCATTTTCCTCACTGGAGCCCTTGCGTTTGGATTGGTCATCCTTCGGCTGTTTGGCCAAGGCATCACCACCGACATCGAAGGTTACCTGTTTGGCAGTTTGGTCTTGATTGACGACGCACGGCTTGATCGAATTACGGCGACCTCGGCCGTCGCTCTGTTCAGTCTGGCCGTTTTCCATCGCCCTCTCTTGGCCATCACCATCGACAGCGTCGCGGCGAAAATGCAAGGGATACCTGTGCACTTTGTGGGGCTGTGGTTCAGCGTCATGGTCGCCCTGATTGTCGTGAACATGGTGCAACTGATCGGTGCGTTACTGGTCACTGCATTGTTGGTGACCCCGGCAGCCACGGCGCAACTCGTGAGCAGGAGTTTTCGAGGCAGCCTGCTTTGGACCCAAGGGTTCGGTCTAACGTCCACCTTCCTCGGGCTTTACCTTTCAGCGGAACTCAACACGGGGAGCGGTTCGATGATCGCGTTGGTGGCCGCGATGCTCTTTGCCACCGTTGGTCTTCTGAAGCTGATAGCGAGCCAACTTCCAGATTTCAAAGCGCCATCTCCGCCGGAAGAGGCACGAGGGTGAAGTGAACCACCTCGCAAGGCCTGATAGGAAACGTCGCTTGAAAAGCGCAAACATTTGTGTCCGTGTATGTTTGAGCTGTTGCGACGTTTGACCGAAGTGTCCACCCAACGGCCCAAAGCCACCCTCGCCTGCGTGCTTGTGGTCATCATGGCCCTCTCGTCAGGTGCGCAGCACCTTGTGTTTGACAGCAGCGAGGACGGGTTCTTTCCAGACGACCCAAGCGTCGACCTTCTTTACGAGATTGAAGATGAATACCGTGCAACTGTGGATTTCGTCCGCTTGATTGAGACCATGGAATCTGGGGACCTGCTGGACGATGCCACCTGGGAACGTTTGGCGCGTCACGAGGCTGCCCTGCTTGCGCAGCCGGACCTTGCCCCGAACCACGTGCCTTTGTTTGGGACGCAAGCCAACAGTGGACCGGCAGGCCACGCCATGCAGTGGATGGCCCTTCAGGACGAAGCCACCGCTGAGGCGTGGTTGACCAACTTGTCCACCGCCGTCCTCGCGGTGGAAACCAGCGATGACGCGAACCTCTCCGCCGCACTCGGCGGCCTGATGAGGGCTGCGGCGGGTGTGCCGAGCGTCGAAGCCGTGACGGCGGACCGGCTTCTGAACTGGAGATCGGATGACTCCGCTGCATGGCTGATCCGCATGGATTCGGGCGCCAACCTGACCGACGAGGTCAACGGGCTGATGGGACGTGTGGCGGCTCTTCCGGGCCTCCATCCAACACGTGCAGCAGAGGTTGGCCCAGCCGTGGGCATGACCAGCGGTGCGCTAGGCCCGGTCTTGGGCCTGCAGAGCATCGATTTCCGTGACCTCATCCTGTCCTGCCTGCCCAGCGAGGACCGCGCATCCCCTTGGGAGAGCGATGGCCCGGTGCTCATCACCCTGGTCATCGACGGCGAGCCAGCTGCATGGGGCGTCGACACCTCGGACGAGGTGAACGCGATCATCATGGAGCATGTTGTTGAGCTTGAGGACGACCTCGTCAAGCAAGACGGCGACGTCGTGCGGACCTTCTCGTTCGCTCAGTTCACCGAAGGCGCCAACGCCAGCCTTGGAGCAGAGATTGGCATCCTGACCTCCTCGGCCTTCGTCTTGCTCTGTATCATTCTCTGGTTCAACTTCCGAAGCGTGCGCGACACGGCGTACGTGATGGTCCTGGCCGTGCTGGCAATCGGCGCGACCTACGGCCTGTCGGGCTGGCTGCAGTTTGCCGGCATTGAGATGACCTTCAACGCGGCAATGAACTCCATTCCAGTGCTGTTGTTGGCCATCGGTGTGGATTACGGGTTGCACGTCGTGGCCCGCATCCGAGAAGAATACCGGGACGGTGCTCCACCGGACGCGGAAACGGTGCACGATCTTGACCTCGAACTGCGACGCCGTGCCGTACGACACGGCGCCATCATGACCTCGGTGGCCTTGGCCATCGCCATCTTCACCGACGTGATCGGTTTCCTCTCGTTCCGGCTGTCTTCGCTCGTGTTCCTCCAAGTCTTCGGTACCGTCATCGCCATCGGTTTGCTGATGATTTACCTGCTAAGCATCTCTGCCCTCCCGGCCCTGATGCTGACCCTGCCACCCAAGCGCATGGCGCTCGAAAAGGCGGTTAAGACCGAGCCTGGCCGCTGGTCAAAGGCGCTGGCTCGTTTGTCCGACGACCCGCTCAAGGTAGCGGGCATCGCGGTACTGTTGCTCTTGCCCATGGGCGTCGGCTTTATGCAACTCGAAGTCGCGTTCGACGAACGGGAACAACTCAACCCCGAAGTGCCCGTCGTCGCGGATTTCATCCTGCTGTCGGACGAATTTGCGCAGAGTCCTGCGCCAATCTACGTCGTGGTTGAAGGCACCGTGTTCAGCGATGAAGGCAGGGCTGCATGGAACGCGGCGCTCGCCGTGGTGGAAGCCACGGACGGCACGTCATCAATTTCGGGTCTGTGGTCCACCTTGGACGCACAACGTGCGCAGGACTCGCATCTCGACGGATTGCTCAACGACGTCGAAGCCGGCGTTGACAGCGGGTGGCAGGCTCTGTCCTCGTGGGCGCTGACGAATTCGACCGGTCGAGAGGTCACCGCGGCCACCCTTGCGTCTGACGGTCTGCAGACGGTGATCTCCTTCCAGGCTGAAACCGCTGCTTGGGACGAAGTTGTGGCCTTCGCCGAGAACACCGCTGAAGCCTTGGACGACGCTGAGGCAGGCCTCCAAGGCTCGCAGGAACTGGCGCTGGCCGGCCGGAGCCTCGTAAACGCGCAAACCACGGCCGACGTGGCCTCAGCCTCAATCCTCTCGACCGGCATCGTCGCTGGCGTGATCCTTGTGATGCTCATTGGTATCCACACCACACGCCAGCGAAACTTTGTGCGCGGCCTCTCGCGTGGCGTGATTTCCTGGGTTCCGCTGATGATGGTCGTCGCATGGGTGTACGGCATCATGGGTTTCACGGGTTACGACATCAACCCACAAACGGTCACCATCGGGGCCTTGGCTCTTGGCCTTGGTGTGGACTACGCGGTTCACATCTCCATCCGCATGGAGGAGGAGGCTGAGCACGATCCCTTCGCTACGGAGCAGATGTGGGTGGAACGATCCATCTCGACGACGGGTCGAGCCATGTTTGGTGCCGCCTTGACCACCGCAGGTGGATTCAGCGTGCTCAACCTCTCGAGCTTGCTTCCGCTCCGCCTGTTTGGTCAAGCCTTCGTGGTCGCCATTAGCCTCGCGCTGCTTGCAAGTCTGGTCATCTTGCCCGCCTTCTACCGCCGCTTCCTGCACGTGGAGGCAGCGATGGCGAAGGCCAAGCTGGGTGCAGCCGAAGAGGCCTGAGGCTCGAACAGCGGTTCAAAGCCACCCGGAGGAGGTTCAAGCCATGCGCGCCCTCGTGTTTGCCATGTTGTTGATGACCACCACCCTTGCGGGCTGCGTGACCCCGGAACCGATGCTCGGCGAACCGACGGAGCCCACGACACCGAGCGATGCCACCCCTGAACGCATGACCATCGTGGCTCCCACCGCTGGTCGCAGCGTGGACGAAGGCGATATCCTCGACGTTGTGGCCAGCGCGAACGGAAACGCCACGTTGCTCATTTGGGTCGCTGCTGGATGCAGCGGGTGCCATGACTGGACGGAGATGGTCGCAACCGCTCGTGAAGAGGGGAATTATACCGACTTGCGCGTCGTCAGCGTTCACCGTTATCCTTCGTTTGAGGACGCTGACGAAGTCATCGATCGGTACGGCACAGTCAACACCAGCACGGAAGCCACGTGGCCGTTGTTGTTGCCGAACGACGGTGACACCGTCGTGAACGCAGACACCGGAGAAGCAACTGCGGTGGATCTGGTGGACGCCTTCCAAGGCCCAGTGACACCAACCCTGCAGGTGCTGGACGGCGAAGGGCACCTCGTGTGGACTTCCAAGACCTACTGGTCCAATGACTCCGTGCTTGAGGACGCCGCCGCCCTCATGCGCTCCCTCAACGAGGCGTCAGCATGACCCCGCTCGCTGAAGCGATGTTCTGGCTGGCCAACGCCCTGATTGTCCCCGTCTGGGGCATGATGTGGTTCCTCCCGGACCATGACCTCACCAAGCGCTACATCGGGGACCTGAAGCTGACTTTCTTGCCCCTCCTCATTCCCTACCTCGTTCTAGCGCTGCCGGTCTTGCCCGACCTGCTCATGACCCTCGGCACGCAAATGCCGACCCCTGCGGTCGTGATGGAGTTGTTCGAAGACCCGGACATGGTCGTGCTCGCGTGGATTCACATCCTCGCGCTCGACACGCTCGCAGGTCGCCACATTTGGCGTCGCATGCTCGTGGCGGGTCGGCCAAGGGCCGTTTCCTTCCCTGTGTTGCTCTTTTGCCTGCTGCTCGGTCCACTCGGCTTCGCAGCAGGCATGGCCCTGACGTGGAACATGGACGGTGCAGATCTCTCCCTCCCCGAAACCAGCACGAACAACACCGCCTAACCCCTCGAATTAATTCTCTCCAGCCCTGAGCAACTTCATGCAACCGGGCGGTGCTGATGGACCATCGCTCGTCGGACAACCAAGTCCAATGATGATGAGCCCGCCGATGAATCCTCCCAAGACGAACGCAAACGTGGCACTCGGATTCAGCATCGGTGGTCTTGTGTTGACCTTTCTTGCTGGGGGCCTCGGTATCGTGCTGTCCATCGTCGGCCTCGTCTTCGCCTACAAAGAGAGGAAGGTGGTTCAGTCCATGCCGGGTCATTCGGACAGGCAGAAAATCACGGCGAGCCTCTGGTTGGGTTGGGCCGGGATTATTCTCCCACTCATCGCCTTTATTGGCATGGTCGTCGCCCTCATGCTCGTTGCCAACAGCCATGCAATGGGGACGTGAGGCCTATGGATGACAGGGACATGAACGATCATTCTGACCACCACTGGTTGAGTTTTGCCGCGCTGCGCGACGACATGAAAACACGTCCAGGCGTGTACGTGCTGTTCATCCTCAGCATGAACATCATCGGAACCTCAGGCACCGTGATTATATGGAACATGCAAAGCGAATTCGAGCCGATGGTCTGGCTTCGCATTTGGTTGGTCAGCCTTCCCGCGAATGTGGTGTTCGTCTGGGGATCAGCCATGACGTTGCGGTGCATTTTCCTCGCGACCGAGGTTCAGTGGACGAAGCGCTTCATGTTCTATCTCGTACCATGGCTGGTCGCTCCGGTGCTTATCGCCTTGAGTTGGTTTGCCTCGTGGCAAGTGGTGGCGCTCACGGGCAATGCAGAAGTCCTGGTTGACGATGACGCCGCGTTCAACCTGTCATGGTTGGTGACCTTCTTGACGTCGCTTCCGATGGATCCGGACGGGAGTATGGCAGAGTTGGTGATGTGGTCGTATGTCAGCCTTCCTTTNGCCACCGGCGTGGCCGCGATGATAGCCTATNCGGTGGGTGAAAGCCCTCAGAAGGCACAGGATTCGAGCACGCCCTGACCGCCCATGTAGGNCTGTGATTCTGAACTTCAAACAATTCTGTTGNTGANTTGGTCAGGCAGGTGCTGGTGTATTTGATCCGATGGCTTCGATAGTGACCGTGGCGCTAATATACGAACTGAGGCTACGTTGCCTGTTTGGAATGAAGTCTGCTGAAGACTATCGCAAGCGAGCCATGCAGGAATTCGTGAATTTCATTTCTTTTGCCAATCAGGGTCAGCATGCAACAGCAGCTATGTTTGCTCGTAAGTGCGGAGAGGCAATCCTGCATGCGTGGTACCTCGAAGAAATCGGCCCACTCCCACCCCACCAACACAAAGAGAAGAGTTACTTCAGAGGTAGGCTGGAAGAGTTGAGGAAGAAATTTGGGAAGAAGAACGAAGCATATCAGGCCCTTCTCAAGAACCAACGCGCCGGAAATCATGCGATGCATCTTTCTGACAAAGAATACTCTACAGATGATTCTGAAGCAATCGCTCAGTGGTTGGAAGTTGCGGGGGAGCATGCTGGAATCGCTTTTGTTGGAAATGTTGGCTTAGAATCCGTCAGCACGGTCAGCATTGGACGCTTCCTTGAGCATGAATTTGAGGTATTAACCCGTTGTGGGTTTGAAGTCGAGGTTTCTGATCAGGACCTGGCGGAGTTGAAGAAAATCCTGCAAAACATGCATTTAGAACACGTGGATTTCATTTCTATGGATTTGAAAAAGAAAATTGCCTACTCAATCGGATTTTTTACTGCCGGCATGTACTCCGAAGCATTGCAGGTTCTTCCTTCAGATTCGGGTACGTCTGATTCAAACGAAAAAGCGATGATTGCCTCTTGCAAGGCACGAATTCTCCTTGCATTGGGCCAACTCAAAGAAGCGGAAGGTGTGCTCTCTTACGCTATCAAATCACGAAAACAGCGGGATGTGCTGATGGCCGGAATGAAATGTACCCTCGGCGACGTGCTACGTGAATTTGGCGACGTCCAAGGAGCGCTTAATGCATACATGGAAAGCCAGCTGCTTTCGATCGAACTTTCAGATGTGCGTGGTGAGGCCCGTGCACTGTCCAGCATTGCAGCGGTTCGGTTCAGCATGGGTGCCGTTGACCAATCCATTCAAGACTACTCGAAAGCGCTGGCTACCGCGAAACAGCATGGGCTTCAGCGGAGGCAAGCCTCGTGCCTTGGAGGGTTGGCAAGGATCGAGCGCAGGCGGATGAACTACGACGTGGCACACGGCTATCTTGAACAGAGCCTAAGCATCTGCATACAATTGGGTTATTCGAGAGGCATGGCTGCGAATTTGTTTGACATGGGCCAAACTCAAAGAAATCAAAAGCACAACCAAGAAGCGATAGATTATTTCAGTGAGGCATTGGAAATCAATGAATCGATACAGTTTGTGAAAGGGGTTGAGTCTTGCCTCGGTGCGATAGCTGGCATAAAGTCGCGATTAGGGGAACACAACGATGCCGTTGAATTCTTCACGCGAGCAAAAAAATCCGCTGAAAAAAGGGGGTACCTGAAAGGCGTGGCAATCAACAGCGGCGAAATTGCGAGAATCTTCCTGAGGCAGGGGGAGTTCGAGAAGGCCATCGGATTTTTGGATGAATCAGAAACCATCAACCGGGAATTAAACGATGCACAAGGTTTGGCAACGGTATTGTCCATGAGGTCGACCTTGTACAAGAATTGGTCTGAATTTGAAAAAATGCGCTCTGTCAACGAGGAACTGCTCGATCTCAACCTGAATCTTGGGTTTGGTAAAGGCGTTGCAATCGCGCACAGCAACCTCGCCACGGCGTTCCAAAGGCTCGGGGATTTTGATAGCGCTGAGGCTCACTTGCTTGCATGCTTGGATGAAAACGAAAGGTCGGGCGACAAGAAGGATGTGGAATTCACCATCCAGAGACTCGAACGTCTGCGACAACAACACGGTGTTTGAATCCGTTAGAAGGCGCAGGATTCGAGCACGCCCTGACCGCCCATGTAGGGCTGCAGCACATCAGGCACCCGCACGCGCCCGTCCTCGAGTTGATTCTGCTCCATGATGGCAACCAGCGCACGGCTGGTGGCCACGGCCGTGGAATTCAACGTGTGCGCGATGGGTTGGTTGGCGTGACCGGGCACACCTGTGCGGATCTGCAATCGGTTGGCTTGGTAGTCGGTGCAATTGGAGCATGACACGACTTCCTTGTACGCCTTGGCGCCAGGCAACCATGCCTCAAGGTCGTACTTGCGGCTGGCCACGGTGCCCATGTCGCCGGTGCAGATGTTGACCACTTCGTAATGGAGACCGAGGGCATCCCACAGATCAATGCAGTTCTGAAGCAATTCCTCGTGCAGGTCCCACGAACCTTCAGCATCACTGATCACAATTTGCTCCACCTTGCGGAATTGATGCACGCGCCAAATGCCGCGGTCGGACTGGCCGTGAGCCCCGACCTCTCGACGGAAACAATCGGAAACACCCACCAAGCGCAGCGGGAGGTGTTCTTCTGGGACGGTCTCGCCCATGTACATCGCCGTGAGTGGATGCTCGCTTGTGGCCGTCATGTAGTAGCCGTCGGGCTCGATGCCGTACATCACGGTCTCAAAGTCACCAAGGTCGGTCACGCCCTCGTATGCGGTTCGGTTCATCATCACGGGCGGTTGGACGAAGGTGTAGCCCCGCTCGCGGAGGAAATCAACCGCATAGGCGGAAAGCGCCATTTCCATGCGCGCAAGATCGCCTTTGAGGTAGTAGAAGCGACTTCCAGTGACCTTTGCAGCGCGTTCAAGGTCGACCCAGCGGTTCATGTCGATGAGGTCGTTGTGCGTGCGTGGCTCGAACGAAAAGGTCGGCTTCTCGCCGTGGACCGAGTGCACGGTGTTGCCCGATTCATCGGCTCCGCTCGGCACCGCCTCGTGAAGCAGGTTTGGAATGCTCATCCGCACCGCGTCGCGGGCAGCCAAAGCCTCGTCAACGTCCTTCTCCATCGCGGTGATGCGCTCCCCGATGGAAGCTACCTCGGCGAGCACGCGCTGCATTTCTTCCTGATCGCCGGCCTTCTTGGCCGCGCCAATGGCACGGGCGGCTTGGTTGCGTTCCGCGCGCAGCACATCGGTGGCCTTGAGCAGGTCGCGCCATGCGCCGTCGAGGCGGATGACCTCGTCAATGGCGTCGTGC
>PCBQ01000040.1 GCA_002731395.1 Methanobacteriota archaeon | reverse complement strand
ATCATGACCATCCACCCCTACTACGACTTCGGTGGCGAAGGCATCGTTGGGGACGACAGCGCGCCAAACACCGTCCCGGATGGAGGCGTCGGCAAGTGGGTGTACGACACCTTCGTGCCCCACGGGTATGCCCTTGCTCAAGCCTCCACCTTCGGCACCGGACAATCCACTCACTGCCAAGACGTCAAGGGCCTCGGTGAGCAAATTGGCATCCAGGCCGTGGTCCAGTGGCTCGGCGAACAGAATTGGTCCAACGGCAACGTCGGACTGATGGGCAAATCCTACGCAGGCACCACCAACTGGGAGGCGGCACAAAACCCCTCGGAGCATCTGAAAACCATCGTCCCAATTTCTGGCTCCATCGGCGTCCAGGAGATGTTCTACCGAAACGGCTCCTCGGAAAGCCGTGCCATGCTCTACGACGCCCTCTACGAGGGAGCCACAGCGGACGCAACGGACGACGACATGCGGATGTGTCAGGACGACGCCATCGGCCCGTTGAACCCCTTCACCACATGGGCCGGCGCCGACTTCGGTGGCGCGGAGTGGAACGATTACTGGGACGAGCGACGGCACCTCCCCGACGTGCTCGAAAACTACAACGGCAGCGTCTACCTTGTGTGGGGACTCCAAGATTGGAACGTCGATCCATACCACGCCTTCCCGACCTACCAGATGCTGAAGGACGCAGGCATCCACACCCGAGCGATTGCGGGGCAGTGGGCTCACAACTATCCCGACCAACCGGACCGGCACGGTGAGCTTGGCAGCGGCTATGGGGCCGAGGCTTATCCCAACACGAGCCGCATGGACTGGGCGGTGGAACTCTATGCGTGGTTCGAATGGTTCCTCAAGGGGCTAGGGGAGGAGCCTGAGCCTCACGTCCAGATCCAAACCCAAGACGGACGATGGCACGTCGAAGACACGTGGCCGCCCGAGGACATGACCTGGTGGTCGAAAGGCTTCGACCAGGCGGCGGTGAACGGACGATTGGTGACCGCCACCCAATCCGTGACCGTCGATTTCGGCATGCTCAACGACACCATCCACATCTCTGGCATGCCGACGCTGCACATCACTGCGACCACGCGCACCTGCCAGGGCGGTCAGGTCTTTGCCACCATGTACGCCGACGACCTCCGGCTTGGCCACGCCACGATGGACATCCGATACCGTGACGGGGGCATGGACGCGAAGGCCACTGCACCACTTTCCACCTACCTGATGCTGATGGAGTTCAACCCCCTCGACACCGTCGTTCCAGCGGGAAGCACGCTGCGCCTTGTCTTGACCGAAGACGGCATGGATTACCTCCCAAGTCCTTGCGCCGCCATCGGTCTACGCATCGCTGACAACGCGGATTCCGTGCTCAGCCTGCCGCTGATCGAACGCGAAAAGGACGACGAGCGTTGGTTCGATGCACCTGCGTGGTGGGAACAGCAGGAGATTCCCGGGGCCTGAACATGCGTGTTCTGGCGTTCGAAGACCGCGTGAACATCGAGGCCTTGCTCATCTCTGGCTCGATCACCATGGATGGCCTCTCGTTTGAGCAGCGATGGAGCAGCGAGGACGCCTTGCATCACATTGCACGCGTCCGTCCTGATGTGCTTCTTCTCGACCACTACATGCCACCGATGACCGGACTGCAGGTCCTCGATGCCTTGCTCAACGCCGTGGAGGAGGGCACGATGGACCGCCCGCCCGCCATCGTGGCGATGTCAAGCGAACCGTCCTGCAACGAAGCGATGCTGGCCCGAGGGGCAGACCACGGCATCGTCAAGCCTCGCGTGGCCACCTTGGGCATCTGGCCGTGACGCCAACAAAACCAAATCGAGCAGCACGAAGTCCCCCAAGTGGTCCACTTAGAGGCTGAAGAGGCCCCGGCGTGGGGAGTCAGCACCAGCAGCGATGCCGGGACCCGCATGGCCTCAGGCTTCTTTCCTCTGCTTCTTTTTGTCGGCAGCGGCGTGGCCTTGTTCGGAGAATTCGACCTTCCAGTCTGGCCAGCAGTCTTGGCGGCCGTATGCCTACCAGTCGTGTTGTTTTCTCTGCTTCTTCACGACGGGCGATGGACCCTCAGCGACGTACGTTGGGCGTGGGTACCAATCGTGATTGTGATCACGTCCTACGCCGATCCAACGTGGATGGGCCCGATGCTTTCCGACCAATCGGACCACCTCCAAACCGCCAACCGCTATCTGGGTCGATGGGACTGGGAGCCCTACCACATGGACCAGGATTTTGCTTTCCGGCCAAAGGTGGTGTCCGGCTTGGCTGCCGTTGAACTTGCGTTGACAGGTGCGATTTCCCAGGTTCACGTCACCCCCCTGCTGATTCTGATCGGGTGCGGTTGGCAGGTGCAACGTCTTGCGGAAGAAGCCGGTGCCGGACGATGGGCGCTTTTGGCTCCTCTCTTGGTGTTGAGCCTACCCGCAATGATGCAGCAAGGCCGGACCGTTTACCTCGAAGCTTTGGCCACAGGGGGCGTCATGTTGGCGCTCCGGCTTGGGTTGAGGGCGCTCGATCGCCCGCTTGCCTCCTGGAATGGGATGGGGCACGGAACGTCCCTCGCCGCCGTAGGCCTGGCCAAATTCCCCTACCTTTACCTTGGACCGGCCATGGCCATCATCGTTGGATGGCGGCACCGCTCACTGGCGCTTGGCGGATGGGTTCTGCTTGGTTGGACGGCCTTGCTGGCCCCGTTCGCACTGAGCGATCTGATGGATCATGGCCACGTCGCGGCGAGCCTCAGCCCCCAAATGACCGGTGCAGTGGCGAGCGTCACCGGTGAGGTGGGCACCTACAGTTCCGACCAGGCTTTTGATGAGATGAGGGGGGAACTCTTCCGCCTTTTGCACGTTCTGCTCATGCTCGGCCTCGTGGTCTGGGTCGCGATGGACGTGGCCCCCCGAGGCATGGCGTTCGCTGGATTGCTTCTGCCCGGATTTATTCTGTTTACCTACGTCCTGGATTTTGGCTGGCCACGCTACCATCTTCCGTGGCTAGCGGGGGTGGTGTCCCTTGGTATTGCAGGCCTGAATGTGCCTCATGAATGGCCTCGACGCTTGCACCACCCTGCTTGGCGTCCTGTGGCCCTATGCTTGCTCCTGGTGTGCAGCGGCTTTCAGATTCATACGACCATCGGCGAGGCCTTGGAAGAACGTGAAAGCAAGGAGAGCAAGGTGGCGTGGCGGTGGACGTTCATCGACCATTATGCTGCCTTGGAACCCTCCATCCCGGACGATGCCGTGGTCCTTGCAGGGTACGACATCAGCCTGGGATTGAGGTACGGCGTTCCGACCTACAGGTTTGGCCCATCATTGGATCCAATCCACGATTCCATTGAGGTGGTGTCGGCCACGCATGTGGTCACGGGAGGAATGGCCACACGCTTCGCATGGGAGGACGACCCGATGCAGGTTTTGGGCGCACCGATAACGCCGGTCACGCACACCACAAGGGGTAACGACCACCATGTGCTCTGGGCCGTTGACGAACAAAGGATGGAGGCGCATGATCAAGCGTCCGAGTTAGAGTTCGGCGAGGCAAGGATCCACATTGGCGATGCTTTGCTTGTCGACGGAGGAACCGCCATCACGGCTCCAGCCGGTTGGGTGTGGATGGACGTGTATGACGTCGGACGCCATGGGGGAAACGCCGACAGCGTCGTTGATTTCTTGCTTGATTTGGACAGCACGGCAACAGAAATTTGTGCCGCGGATTGTCCCGAAACGATGGAAGTCCCGAACGGGGCCACCTACTTGTTGAGGATGAGGTGGATGCATGCTTGAACCGCTCCGGGACGTGCTCGCGTGGGCGGCGGTGTTCAACCATGCTCTGACGGTCGAGGAAATCCACCGATACATTACGGAAAAGGGATCAACAGATGCTGTCGAACGCGCCCTCCGGGACGCTTCCTTTGCCGTCTGCACCAACGAACGGTGGCACCTCAGAACGGCCGCCTACGATACTTCACACGCTGGAGCGCAGCGAAAACACGCGGCCGCCCATCTTCGTGAAGTCGGCCCAGTGCTCGCGCAACTGGCGGCATCGCCTACCGTCGAAGCGATGGCCATCACCGGCTCGGTGGCCGCGGGCGTCAACGATGAGGACGGTGACGTTGACCTGCTCATTATCGCTCGACCCGGCCATGTATGGCGGGTCCGCGCGCTCGCGATTTACCTCCAGCACAACGTGCCAGGAGGGTACAGGATCTGCCCGAACATGGTGATCGACCGCGAAAACATCGGCCTTCGGCCCTCGGTCTATGCTGCCAGAGAATTGGCCATGATGCGCCCACTAAAGGGACATGACGTTCTCGCGTCGTTGGTTGAGGCCAACGCATGGTGTCGTGAACATCAACCAAACGCCGTCATGCGAAACGGCTTCGAATTGCCCGCTCCAAGCGGCGGGATGCCGTGGTGGTGGACCGTGATGCGTGCACCCTTGGCAGGACGGTGGGCCGAGCGATGGGAAGCGGGCCGACGCATCAGCGAACTCCAATCCAATTCAACGTCGGAAGAAACCACCTACACGATGGATCGATGTGTGGGGCATGAAAATGCCCACCGCTCGCGGATCGAACGTGAAATGAGGCGAATCCTCCGGGAGAGTTTTGCATGAACGCAGAAGCATACCACGACGAAGTCGCGGCCTACTACGATGCAGAGGCGGATGACTTCGAGGCCCGAGCCGGGCAAAACCACGTGCTTGAACAATTGAGGCAAGCCTTTCGCGACGTCACCATGTCCTATGGCCCCCGGCGCATGTTGGAAATTGGCTACGGACCGGGACTTGACATGGAATGGTTCGCCGACCAACCGAGCATCACGACGGTGTACGGTTTGGACGTGACGCCCTCGTTCCACCGCATTGTTACAGGAAAATCTGAATCCCGTGGCGATGGCAAAATTCACCCCTTGTTGGGCTCGGCCGAGGACGCAGCGCAGAAAATGGAAGGAAAAGAAGTGGACACTGTTTTCGTGTTTTTCGGGGCACTGAACACCACCGCAGACCTCGCCACGGCCGCGGAATCCATTGCAAACGTGCTACAGCCCGAAGGACGGGTTGTCCTGACCTTCGTCAACCGCTGGTACGCCTTTGACATCCTTTGGAACGTGATGACATTGCGGCTGCGTCGGGCCTTTGCACGCCTTCGGCCGGTCTGGGGAGGGTACAGCCCAACCCGCCACCTCCCTTCGGTGTGCCATTCGTCCCGAAGCGTGAGGAAGGCCTTCTCACCGCACCTCAAACGCGTACGTCGTCAGGGGTTTTGCATCGCTCACCCTGCATGGTATCGGCACCATTGGGCGCCTGAAGGGTCGCTGCGAAACCGTGTGTTCCATGCCATAGATCGAGCGCTTCGCTTCACACCGTTCTGGAACCTCGGCGAGTACAGCCTCTACGTCTACGAGCGCCCAAGCGCCGAATGAATGGCACCTTCCAAGCGTTTGACGTTGGATGCATCTTCGCTGGCGTCGCCTCTTCCGTCGTCCATGCGGATGCTCGCGAACATCGACGCAGCGGCCTGGCGACCGAACGCACGCTTGGCCCGTGCTTCGTTCCATGTCTCGACCTCCACGCCACGCATTTTGGCCACGGCATCGGCAAAATCACGTTGGCGGCATCGGATGAGCAAGGGCGGATGAACCACGCCACCTGGAGCTTGGTCTTGCAGGTCCCACAACCATGAGGCAAATCCGTGGCGCTCAACAATTGACATCCACATGCTCCCATCGCCGAAACACGGCACCGAGGCTCCACCGTAAAGCATCGGGAACCACGACCCTGCTCCAAGGATCCACGGTGCACGCACCACGGTGCATTGTGGACCGATCCGGTCCCTCCATGGCGCTTCGCCAATGGCATACGACTCCGCGTACCCGATTGGATTCATGCTCGATGCAGGCGAAACGAGGGTCTCGCCGCATTCCCCGTAGGACAACGAACCGTGGACAGCGAGCATGTGAAGGCCGTGCATGTGCGCCGATGAAAGCATGGCTTCATTGGCCAAAGCGGTGCGTTTGGCAATGCGGCGGCGCCCGCGATCGGTGCCTGCTGATGGGCGTGCGGCATGGAGTAGATGCGTCATGCCCTCGAACCAGGACGACCATGGAAGGCTTGGATTCAGAAGGTCGCCCTGCACAATGTCTTGCGCTCCGTCAAGTGGCGTGCTGTGTTGCAAGGCACGGACCGGTTGGTTTGCATGAGCGAGCAGTGCTTGGCCAACAAAACCGCTGCCGCCGGTCAAGAAAATCGACGGGGGCGTGGACAACGAGGTCACTCCTCGTAGAGCACCCAATCGGGCTCGCCGGGGTCACGGTACCACCACGAGCCCTCTTCGTCCTCGTACCATTCAACGCCATCATCGTCGACCGTGATGCCATCATCGTCATCTTCTGCGTCGGGTTCGGGCTCTGACTCAGGCTCCTGTGCCGCGTCAGGGTCAGCAAGTCCGGACTCCAGCGCGATTTGTCGCTTGACGTCCTCCACGCCTTCTTCGGCACCGGCGAACACGCGGGCGTCAGAAAGCACCGCAGCGTTGTGATCGCCAGCGCGGACCGCATCGTCGGATTCTTGAATGAAATCGTCGGTCATCTTTGACCGGAATTCTTCGAACTCGTCGCGTCCGAAACTCCCGACAAAGGAGTCGTCCGTGGTGGCCATCAGTTCATCGAGGTTCTTCCTACGGCCCATTTTGATGTCCGGGGCGTCCGGCATGTCCTCGTCGTAGAAGGCATCGCCGTCGTCTTCGAAGCGTTCGAAGGTTCGTTCGTCAGGATCGGCATCCTCGATGGCGTCCATGAGGAGATCATGCTCCTCGCCGTCGATTTCTTCCTCTTCATAGGCCGCAAGAATGTCGTCAACAAGCTCGCCGAGTTTGCGGGCGAGTTTCTTGTCGTCGTCGGCGTGGTCCGTTTCGAGCTTCGCGATCTGCTTCAGCANCTTCTCGTAAGGGGTGCCNGTGAGGGCCCCCATGAACCGGCTGAACCCACCTCGCTTTCGGGCCATGGGANGATGTTGATGCAGGCCGGACTTGAAGGGTTCCCCTACCCTCGTNGGACGGAACGGTTCATGTTCGGTCAACCCCACGTCCGCCTGAGTCCGATGGTCGAGGCATGGCTCACCGAAGCGATGGAGCGCTACAACGAGGAATCGTTGGAACGTCGGGAGGCATACGCCGCCCAAGTCCACCTCCCCGGCCATGTCCTCCAGGACCTGGTCTGGTGGGCCTTACAGGCCCTTCCCGATGAGATCCTTGTCGGGCTTGACGTGGACGGTGGCCGTGAACACCGACCCGAAGTTGAGGAAGCCTATGCAGGGGAAAGCCATCGCGACGGTTTGTTCGCAGGCCAAGGCTTTGTCATCAGCGAAGCAGCGGTCGTCAACCGAGGCGATTCCTATTCCGTCCATCACCTGCCCGAGGATTGGACCGATGATTTGTTTCGGAGCGACCGCGGCAGCCGTGGTGGCCGCTTCACGCACTGGTTGCACACCCACCCAAACGCACCTGCTGTCCCGAGCGGTGCTGATGCTGATGCGTCTCAAGAAACGCTTGGCGTGGACATGATCCTCGGCCTACGGTTCTCTCCCGAAGGACCGCTTCCATGGTTCGATGACGTTGACGGAACACGCCGCACCTTGGCCGCACCCGAGCAACCACGCAGGTTTGGCAGGCGCGGTCCGCCGGTGCTGGGTGTGGCACCGAGCGGCCATCGCATCCACGAAATACAGCTCATCGCTTTCCACCGCACAGGTCTAGGGGTCAACGTGGTGCTCGTCGACGACGAGGGTTGGCCCTACGGATGGCCACACGCGTGATCAAGACACGTAGGCGTAGAGGCCATCGAGTCGTTCGGGGTTGACGCCCAAGTCCGAGATTCCCAACCTCGACTCTGAGTGCATCACAACCTCGCCGGTGACCCGGTCCAGTGAGATGGTCACGTCATCGACAAAGCCCCAGACCGGAGTTGCCGCCGCGTAGTGGCGGAAGTCTTCGGTTTCGTGCAGCAAGGTCAGCCGGGAGGTGTTGTCCGCCCAATCGTCCACCGTGCTCCAGAAGGCGTCTTCTGCGCCCGCCGCAACGATGAGCGGTGATTGATCCATGCGGTACGCGTCGTCGATGGAGAGGCGTGCGCAATTCTCACTGACGCTGGCACAGGGTTCAGGGTCGTCAACGTAGACGGGATGAGGTGAGAGCAAGGTGATGGTGACCCGGGCCGCAAGGAAGACGACGACCATGATGACCAGCCCGGTCGAAATGCGTTGCAGGAGGCTCATGCCTTCACCTCCGGACGTCCTGATGCGTCCCAACCGCGCAAGCGGTAGTAGGCGCTGAGGCAGGCGGCCTCGTCATCATCGCTTTGGAAACTCACACAGCCTTTGGCCACACCGCTGGGCAACGGCTCCTTGCGAAGCCGCCACGAGAGCAGGTCCTCTTCAGCCGCGTCCCGTCCCAAAGCGCGCCAATGCGCCACGTTCCAAGCCCGGGCCAAATCCCACTGCACGCCTGCGCGAGCACAGAGGTCGGCCCACGTGGCCTCGTCGCCGGTGATGGCGGTCCACGCCTCGGCCAGCATGGTGTCCGGACTGGCGCCTTTCGCAAAGGCGCACAGGATGAGGGAGTCACGCACCACGATCGCGTTCTGGCTTTCGATGAGTTCCGGCACGAGGTCGAGGGCACTGTCGTTCGGCAATCCCGTTGGAGCCTTGTACCCAGCTCGCATGTGCGATGCACCGACGTTCGCGGTCATGTAGGCGAGGGCGTTGCCGCGCTTTCCGCGCGGATCCCATGCCGGCAAATCGAGCCCCTTGCAATGGGCCGTGCACCGCGTGGCAGGATGACCGGTCATGGATTCCACCACCTCGGCGAAGGCCACGGCACCACCATGGAGGGCTCCAAACAGGGAGCCATCACCGGGTTGAGCCGTGCACAAGCCTGCGAGGGCGAGTGGCGGCAGGGCAGGGTCGCCGAACCGCCAGGTCACCGCATCTCCCTCGGCGTAGGGTCCGGTGGCGAAGGGAGCGGCGAAGGTCGTACCCCACGCCTCGGGGAGCCAGCCGCGCTCCGCCAATTCACAGACCAAGCTAAGGGCAGCGCCAGAGGAAATTGTGTCCAAACCAAGGCGGTTGCAGGCATCGTTTCCATCCATCACGTCCAAACTTGAGGTCAAGCCGAGGTTGCTGCCCATCATCGCGAGGGTCTCGTACTCGGGACGCTCGACGCGGTTGACGTGGACGGGTCGGCCCTTGGTGCGTACGCCGTCCACGGTCGGCCGGTCCGCCGCCTCGCACGCAATGGGGCATGGTGCGCAGCAGCCCGACTGTTTGGCGTCAGGATGTTCATCGTGCCAATGTTCCCCAGAGAGGCGGTGCGTGTCGAGGGCCACGGGACCTGCGCTGCTCATGCCGGGTACGGGCAGGGACGAGGGTGAGGCTGCACCTTGGGCCACCGCCGCTTCGCCCATCAACGGGACGACGCCGTCCGCAGCGGTGTAGTTCGCCGTAGGCATGCGGTCGTTCGCTGAGGCGTACAGCGGTCCTCGGCTGGTACCGAAGGCGTAGAATGGGTCGCCTGCGCGTCGCTTGAGGCCCATCTCCTTACGCTGGATCTTCACCGCTGTGACCAGTGAATCTGAATTGTGAATGCGAGCCAACTGCCGTGCTTCTGCTGAGGCGTTCACTGTGATGGCTTTGAGCCGCTTGAAGCCGAATTGCGCACCGGTGCCGCCTCGTCCCGCAGCACGCCGTCCGGCGGTGATCGGCGAAGCGAAGCGAACGCCGGCTTCGCCGCCGGGACCGATGGAGAAGCATTCCCCAAGGCCATCAAGGGCCTGTTCACAGGCCCACGTGGTCACACCCTCAAGTTCAGGACACGGCACCAAGCGAGCCTCAAGGTCGGATATCTCGAGGCGCACCAGCGCATCGCTCGCACCGGTGACAAACAAGCCGTCCCAACCGGCCTCACGCAAACGATGTCCAAGGTTTCCTCCAACGTAGGTGTCGATGTAGACGTCGGTGAGGGGCGAGCGGGACACGACCACGGCACGGCCGGCTGAGCCGACCTTGGTGCCTTGGAAGGGGCCAGTGAAGACGAGCAGAGGTGTGGAAGGGTGACGGGCGACGTCCGAGCCGCCCGTGATTGGATGAACGAGGTCATAGGCCGCTGACTCTGTGGTGTCCCACTCGACCAGGACGCGAGTGGCGAGGCCTTTCCCACCCATCCCCTCGAGGCACCACGCGTGCGGGATGGAGCGGGCCTCGACGGTGCCGCTGGACAGGTTCACGAACAGCACGCGACCGGGAAACCCGTCGAAGCGCCATTCCTTCATGCGTCCACCTCACAGCTCCACTCGGCGCCAAGCGCCATCTTCTCGGGCGTACACGCGGGGCACACCGGTCGGGATTTCAAGCGAGAGCACCTCGTCTTCCGACAAGCCCTCGATGGCCATGACCACGCTGCGCAGCGAGTTGCCGTGCGCAGCGACGAAGAGGTTGCGTCCGGCCTCGAGGGCAGGCACGAGGGTGGATTTGAGGTAGGGCAACGTGCGGGCAGCGCACAGCTCGAGGGACTCACCTTCAGGAGGCGGCACGTCGTAAGAGCGACGCCATATGTGGACCTGCTCGTCGCCGTATTGCTCGCGGGTCGCTTGCTTGTCCAAGCCTTGGAGGTCGCCGTACATGCGCTCGTTGAGTTGCCACGCCACATGCACGGGAAGGACGTCTTCGCGACCCGCTTCGCCGCGTATGGTCGCCCATTCGGCCATGCGTCGTTCATTCTCGCCGAGTCCGTCAAGCCCGCCCTCGGGCACAGGGTGCTGAACGACGGGGATGCGCCCGCCGTCGTGCTGGGCCAGGGCCAGCATGGCGGTCATTTGGGCGCGGACGAGGGTGGACACGTGGACTTCGTCGATCGGCAAATGCGCAATTTGGCGTCCACCCGCGACGGCCTCCTCGATGCCGACATTGGTGAGGGGGACGTCGACCCAACCCGTGAAGCGGTTGGCTGCGTTCCACATCGATTGGCCATGACGCATGAGGATGAGCAGGGCCATGGGACTCATGTTGACCACGGCGCGCCCGGACATGAGGCTTCCCACGGCATCAAGGTCCGAAGATGAGGGGCATCAAGGCGAGGATGCCAAGAGGGAGCAGTCCCATGGCCATGTCTCGACCGAGGATGACGAAACTTGTCCACACGTTACGACGGATGATGACTTCCACGCTGGCTTCGATGTGTGCATCAAGTCGCTCTGAAAGGTGTGCTGCGCCTCGGCGGGCGGCTTCCTCGGCAGCACTCCATGCGACAGCAGCGGCCAATCCCTGTGGTGTGAATTTCCGCGAAAGCAGCGCGATGCCGCCTGCTTTTTTGGCGATGCTCCACGCCCTTCCACGGACACTTTCTGCTTCACGTTCCTCCCCTTGTGGCTCATTTCCGCGGGCAAAGCGCCGAAGCCATCGACGAGCGCCAAGGCCAACGTCAGCCACCTTTCGCAGACGATCCACATCCTGCTTGATCACCGCCAGCAGCATACGCCGGGTACGGCCAATGCGCATCAAATCAAGCACGAGCCAAACGAGGGTTAGGAACATCAGCACAGCTCCGCCCATGAGGCTGACCTCATCCCAAGTCCGCCAACCGATTGGATCGGCCAATTGACGGTAGAGCAACACGATGACCGGGGGCGCAAGAAGCGCCAACGTCTCATTGAATATCAGCAATCGGAGGCCTTTCACGGGCAGATCCCGAAGTTGTTTCAGGGCCCATCCAGCATGGGGTGCAACCTTGGCGACTGCTTGACGCGCCGGACGTGCGAGAAGCAACAGACGGAACAGAAGCGGCAGCCAGATGATCACCAACACGTAGGCATCCCAAGGCCCCTCGGGAGGGATGGAAGGCGTGGTGATGGGGGTGGCCACACCCCACCATCTGCGGCCCGGTCATCAAGGACGCGGTAAGCGAAGGGCTGATGTCGGGGTTCTGCATGGGTTGGCCATGGTCTTCACCCACCCCATGGCCGATTGGCTTGGCCTCTCCATCGACCGGGACTGGCTGGAAGCCAACGTCCGCTGGAGGGACTTCGGCACCGGCGTACGCCTTGGCAAACTCAAGCGCGAAAACGCCACCTCGCTCGTGCTCTACGACGCCGATAGCGACGTCACCGTGGACGCCTTCATGCCCCACAGCCACCCCGGCGGCGAGTTTTACCTCGTCCTTGAGGGCGAAGTGTGGGACGAGGATGGTACCTATCCCGCAGGTTCCATCGTGTGGATGAATCGTGAAACAACCCACGCGCCGAAGACCCGCGGCAAAACGCTGATTCTGGTGCTCTGGCCTGAGGGTGTCAAGGCGGCGTGAGCGATTCCTCAAGGGCAAACAGGCCCCGCTCTAGGCGTCGATCAAACCACCACGCGCCTCCGGGAACCGAGGCAGCGATGAATCCGGCCGGCACGCACCGCCAATCCCACCACCGACCCACACCGAGCATGAGGGCGAAGACGTAGAGCATGAACAGGACGCCGTGGATGGGACCGAGCACTTCGACCATGTGCGGCGCGTCCATGAGGTACTTCACTGGCGTCGCGATGCACATCAACAGGACCGCGGAGAGGCCCTCAATCCAGCCAAGCCAGATGACCCAACGCATGCACCGTGCACGAGCAGCCCCTTGATGAGGCCTGCCGTCAGCCGTTGGACCCTGTTCTGAGTTCACCAGCAACAAAGAGCGACGCGGCGATGGCGGCCAACTGTATCAGCAGGCGGACCACGTGCCAGACGTTGGCGTAGGTTTTGCCGTCCAAGGGTACGTTTTCGATCCACATGTACAGGTTGGACCAATAGAGGATGACCAGCAGGACCGCGGATGCAAGTCCGCCGTAGGCCCGGGTGGCCGGTACGACCAGCGCAAGACCTACCGCAATTTCCGCAACGCCGCTCGCCAGCACCCAAAACCGTGGCGCACCAAGGACTGCAGGGACGATTGGCTCAAACCAGACCGGATCCACAAAATGCTGGACGCCAATCCAGATGAAGGCCGCACCAAGCGCCAAGGACGCGACCGTTCGCCCGAGCATGAGGACTTCCATGCTCACGCCTCAATCATGGGTCGGGAAGAACCACACGAGGGGCATTCCTGTTCGGTGTCGTTGTCGTACGCGTGCTTGCACGCCGGGCAAACCCCGGCCAACACCAGGTCTCCGCCGACGTCGATGGCCTCGCCGGTGAGGGTGAGACGACCGGGTTCAAGTTCAGCCACCGTGTAACCGCCCGAGCCGCCCAAGCGAAGCAGGATGTCGGGCGGCAGCGTGACCGTGCCGATGTCGTCGACCAGCAGTTCACGGCCCACTTCGAGCCGCTCGATGTTGAGGTCGCTGCCGTGCTCGGCCACGAAACGCCCGTCACGCAACTCAAGGCTTCGGTCGCAGAAGGCCGCGACTTCCTTCGAGTGGGTCACAATGAGGAAGGACACCCCGTCCTCTTCGTGCAGTTCCTTGAACAGCGCCAGCACTTCACGGCTGGTCACGGGATCGAGGGCGCCCGTGGGTTCGTCGGCCAGGATGAGCCGCGGTTCGGTAATGAGGGCACGGGCGATGGCCACGCGCTGTTGCTCACCGCCGGAAAGCATCATGGGTAAGGCCATTGCGCGGTGGCCCATCTGCAGCCGCTCAAGCAGGTCGAGGGCCTTGCGCTTGGCGACGCGGGAGCGCACGCCTTGGTTGATGAGCGGCTGCGCGACGTTGTCACGGGCGTTGAGGTCGTTGAGCAGGTTGCCTTCTTGGAAGATGAAGGACACCGTTTGCTGGCGGAGCTTGACCAATTCCTGACCGGTCAGGCGGGTCATGTTGCGACCGTCAAGGCGCACCGAGCCCGCACTGGGCTTCATCAGGCCGCCAAGGCACTTCATGAGCGTCGATTTTCCTGACCCAGAAGGACCCACCACAGCGACGGCTTCACCGCTGCGCATGGCGATGTTCAGGCCACGGAGGGCGACGACGTTGCCGTCTTCTGCCTTTGATTCGTAGACGTGGTACACCGCGTCTGCTTCGAGGATGATGTCGGCTTGTTTGGTCTCGGTCTCGCTCATGATCACTCCCCCTTCAGGACGCTGGCGAGGTCAGCGGCCAACGTACGCCGCGTGGTCACGAGCAGGGCCAACACGACCGCACCGAACACGGACGCCGACACCAAGGCCAGCGAACCCCATGGATAGACCAAGTTTCGTGTGAGCGTCGTGGATCCTCCGTCGTTTTGGAAGATTTGGAAGATGAACCCGAAGACCTCGAAAAAGCCGTTGAAGGACATCGCCAAAGCGATGCCCAGGGCCACGCCGAGCATCATTGACATCAGGACGATGGACAGGATCTCAAACAACACAAGACGAATGATTTGACCAGGTGCTGCCCCGATGGCCTGCAGAATGGCCAATTCCTTCTGACGCTGGTTGAGCACCAGCGAGAGGAACACGAAGGACGACGC
>PCBQ01000039.1 GCA_002731395.1 Methanobacteriota archaeon | reverse complement strand
ATCGTCCTCCCCCAATCCAATTTTTCTGTTTGAACACGTGCCTCTCCGGGCAGCGATTCCGGAAGGCGAGTGCGGGCCAGAAGGAGCGACACGATGGAAAGCGTACTGGCCACCAAGCACGGCAGCAGATAGGGATAAGCGTCGAAGATGGTGCCTTCGAAGATCATCCACCGCTCTGCAGGAGCGGAAAGTTCCCCCCCGATAAACGGCCCAAAGGTGAAGCCCAAACCAAAGGAAGCGCCGATCAATCCCATCCGGCTTGCCATTTGGTCGGGTCGACTGATGTCACCGATGTAAGCCCGTGCAACGGCGATGTTCCCGTTGAAGAAACCGGCAAGAAACCTCGCGACGATGGCTATGAACAGCGTTGGGGCCAATCCAAAGAGAGCGAAGCAAAAGGTGTTCCCGATCAGTCCAACCATCAGGATCGGTCTGCGGCCAATGCGATCAGACAGGCTGCCCCACAAGGGCGCGGAGAGAAATTGGGCCATGGGATAGGCGGTCATCACAAGCCCGACCCACAGACCAATGGCTGTGATGCCACCCTCAACCGCCAAGTCTTCGACAAGGTAAGTCAAGAACGGAATGACAATGCCGAAGCCAATCATGTCGATGAAGGTGACCAGAAAGAGAATCAGGAGTTGACCCCGAACAGTTTCCTGTTCGGGTTCGTCCATGCCCACTGGAAAACCGTCCGGGGTATCAATCCGCTCCCTGTCTCATACCGGCCGAACGCTGGATGATATCTCCGGCGTTAGGCGGTCGATGATGCCGCCCAGCCGCTCAACCAGGCTGGCCTTTTGCTCGTGTTTGATGAGCGCATGTTCCATGACTTCGTCGAGCGTGTCCACGGGGATGACCTCGACTTTCCCTTCCCATTGGTGGTCAAGGACGACGTCCTGAAGATTGGAGCGCGGAATGATGACCGTGCGAACGCCTGCATGCCCAGCGGCCTCGATCTTTGCCGTCACTCCGCCAATGGGCAACACTTCACCTCGGACGGACAGCGAACCCGTCATCGCCAAATCTTGGCGGATGGGGATGTTCTCAATCGCGGAGATGATGGCCGTGGCAATGGTGATGCTGGCCGAGTCGCCGTCCACACCGTGTGTGTCCACAAACTGAATGTGAATGTCGTAGTCGGAAACGTCCTTGCCTGTGAGTTTCTTGACCACAGCACTGACGTTGGTCACGCTTTCCTTGGCCAAGTCAGACAAGCCGCCAGTAGCGTGAATTTTTCCACCGCCACCCTGCGAGGGCGTCACAAGCGCTTCCACGGGCAGCATGATGCCGCTGAAATCGGAGAGGCCGGAATTCGCACCAAGCACAGCAAGGCCATTGACGCGGCCGATGCGCTCGCCTGAGTTCACTAAGAGGCTGTAATCGCGACGGCGTTCGATCATGCGATCGGCGACTTGCTGCTCGAGCGGCTTAGCGATGGAGCGTGCACGGATGACGTGTTCAGCCGTAACGAGTTCCGCTCCGTCCTCAACCGCCAAGTCCCCGGCGATACGCACCAGCCCACCAAGCTCACGGAGGCGAAGGCTGAGTTTTCCTCGACGACCTGAGCGTCGCTGCGCTTCCTTGAGGATGGCAGCAACACCGCCTACGTCGAAGTGGGGAATCTCACGGAGCGTGTCTTGGTCCCGATAAACCTCTTGCGCGATGAAGCGGATAAGGCGGCGACGGTTGCGTGCGGTGTCAGGCATCTCCGAGTTGACGTAGACCTCGTAGCCGTAGCCTCGGATACGGCTTCGTAGTGCTGGGTGCATGCCTTGGATGGCATCCAAGTTTCCTGCTGCGATCAGGATGAAGTCGCAAGGGACCGGCTCGGTTTTGGTGAGGGCTCCGCTGGAACGCTCCGAGCGACCGGAGACCGGGAACGCGCGCTCTTGCATGGCGGTGAGCAGCGCCTGTTGCTCTTCGAGCCTGAGCAAGTTGATTTCGTCGATGTACAGCACGCCCTTGTGCGCACGGTGGATGGCACCGGGCTCAACACGCTCGTGTGCCGGAGTTTCCATACCACCTGATTGGAAAGGGTCGTGACGGACGTCTCCAAGCAAGGCCCCTGACAGGGTCGCTGTGGCGTCGACAAAGGGTGGAAGTTCCTTGGTGTCGTGCTTGACGAGCACCTTGGGAATACGGCTCTCGTCTGCAGCACCCAACCGTGAGCGGAGGAACATGTACCCGAACGTCAGCAGGAACATTCCGAAGAGCAGGGTCACGATATCGCCACTCTGGAGGGTTGCGATGGCGAGAAGAAACGCGATGGCGACGAAACCAATGAGGAGCATGCGCTGAGTTTTCTCTCGCTGGACGCGGATGGCTTCCTTCTGTACCTTCACGATACGGTCGCCTCGACCGGCTGGCACAGAGCGTACGCGGGGTTCATTCTCGTCCTCTTCGTTTGGATACACGAGGACGTCTTCAAGAGCGTCTCGAGGCAGGAGCTCAGTCATGGACCTTGCGAGCATGGATTTGCCCGTACCCGGATCACCGATCATCAGCATGTGGCGTCGTTGTTCAGCCGCCTTTCGGATGATGACCGAGCCGGCTTCTTGGCCGATGACCTGATCCACCAAACGGTCAGGAACGGGTACCTCCTTGGTCGAGGTCATGCCGATCTCATCAATCCACACTTCGACGGTGCTCTGCAAGACCTCGTCACTGGGCTGCCCGAGTACAGCTTCGTCCGACGGGTCGTCGGATTCTGCAGACCAGACGGTGATCTCGACGTTATCGTCGAGCTCTAGGGTAGCCTCGACGAGACCTTCGGCCTCATCCATGGGCTCACCCGAAATTCCGTCGGTGTCTCCGCTCACGGGTTGTCCAGCATTCGCCTCCCCTTTGAGGCTTTCAGCGGCGTCATAGGTGACGTCGTTTCAGCGGCTCACTGGTGTTGGTCCAGGTATTGTTGACCGTAGTAGGCCCACTGCTCCATGGTCCAACCCGCGGGAAGACCCGTCGCAGGGAGCGGCGGTCCTGCTTGAACAACCGGTGCTGGCATCGGGGGCATGGCGGGGATTGCTGGCGCCATTGGCTGCTGGAAGATGGCTTGTGCACCTCCATACATCGAGTTGGCCACAGCGTCCGATGCAGGCAAGGCTGCCGCGTCCCACTTGGGCTGCTCCATGGAGCCGCCGCGCCGCGTGAAGAGAACGCCAAGCAGAGCGGCGAGGATCAACACACCGAGGATNATGAGAATGACGTCTGTGTTGAATTCGGCGTTGCTGTCGAGGTCGGCGTTACCCTGAACGTTGTCGCCGGTGCAATCNGCGCGTGGGTCTTCGCAGGCGGTTGCCAAATCGGCCTCGAGCAGAGCGAGTTGATCTTCCATGACGGTGGTGTCACCTTCAGAGGCCTCAATGTCAGACTTGAGGGCCTCAATGCTCGATTCAAGCTCATCAATGTGCGCCGTGAGGGTCTCGACGTCCATTTCACTCGGACTTGGAGCCTCTTCAGTGATGCGCCAGTACACCGGTGACATGAGCTTGTATTCTTCACCGGTGTCGTCAGTCGCAAGGACGTTTCCGAGCTTGACGTCATCGTTGTATTGGAGGCCGTACGGGCGAACATCATCCCAAGCGAGTTCGATGGTCCATCCGCGCTCAGAGGCGGTCACGTCGAGCGGGTAACTGACCTGATTCAGGCAAACGCCCGTGTCGCCCTCGCACACCTGCCACATCGTGATGAGGGTCGTGAAGGTCGGCGCGTTCTCGGTAAGGAAGAGGTTAGCCGTGGCCACTTCGCCCAGATAACCGTTGTCGAGGCTGACCGTCATGTACCCGGTGTCTGGATTCTTTGAGGCCGAGAACGGCTTGGAGTCGTAGACGTCCACCATGATGGTGTAGGAGCTCGAGTCATACTTGTCCTGAGCCGTGATGGTGATGGTCTGGGTTCCGAGATCTTCGAATTCGACGGTCATGAGGCCGGTGAACAAATCGAAGCGAGCGGCCCCGTTCTCGCTTGGCGTCACCACGATGAAGGCTGGATCGTCGTCGTCGATGTCATACACCAGGCTCTGAATGTCGTACACGTAGGTCTTGTCGCGCTTGAGTTCGAGCGAGGCAAGGTCCCCAAGGTCCATTCGAGGCGCGTCGTTGACTGGGGCAATCTTGAGCACAATGGTCTGATCAGCAGTCTGAACGCCGTCGCTGGCACGTAGGGTGACGGTGGTTCGGCCGTTGACGTCGTCGTCCACCGTGCTGTAGGAGAGAAGGTCACCTTCGAGGCCGACGTTGAACACCTCAGGGTTGGAGTTGCTGACGATGGACAGCGTCAAGCTCGAGGAATCGACCGCCGTGCCGTCCGAATCCGTGTCGAAAACGTACGGGAGCAGGGCAAGATTCCCTTCTCCACCTTCGTCGACGGTGCGCGTTGGCAAACCTTCCCAACGGGGCTGACCGTTCTCGATGACGTTGAAGAGCAGTGTGCCGTAGGGGAGGTCGCTGTTGGAGTAATCCTCACCGTCGTTGACCGTGACTTCAATCCCATTTTGACCAAGCGGGCAACCGCGGAGGTCGTCAAAGGCAAACAGCACCTCGATTTCCTGTGTGGTGGCGTCCCAGTTGAGGAAGGATGGAGACGATGAGGTGACGCTGAGTTCTGAAAGGGCCGATTCACGGTCCTCAATGTGCCCGACCATGCTGATTTTGGTGGGCTCGTCGCACATCACCGTCGGCACGGGTTCGGCCCAGATGGTCGGCAGTGCGTTGGTCACCGTGATGCCGTCGCTTCCCAACACGATCTTCCAATCGGACGTTTGGCTGCGGGCGTCGATGGCCCGAACGCGGAGATCGTAGGTGCCGGCTTCCATGTCGGTTGAGCTGGCGAAGGTGTACTCGCGGCCTTCGTATGCAGACCCCGCGAAGACCACGTCCTCACCACCACTGATGCCGTCAGCGGACCAGGTGGCCGTCCCGGAGGGACGGGTCTCGAGCTCAAAGGTGGTGCTGGATATGGTGTCCACCTCATCGTTCGCATCGGCGCGAACGGTGATGAGCACGTCATCGCCGCGTTCCACTGACGTGGGGCTGATCTGAGGCGTGAGGGCCACAGGGGGACGGTCGTGGTCAAACTGCGTGCTTATGTCGTTGTTGGAGCCGCTCATGTCACCGCTTAGACCGGTAAGGCGAGCACCAAAGGTGGCCTTCCAGGCGTTGTCGGAGAGCACGCTGGTGTCGAAGTTGGTCGTGTAGGTGTGGGTGCCGGTGGTCGCGACGGTCGCTGGCAGGGATTGAGTGCCACCAATGGTGACCTTGTTGACACCGTTGCGGTAGTAGAATTCGACGCCGCCGCCATCGACGTAATCGAGATCGCCCATGTTACGAACGGTGACCTCGAGGTCGACGGTGTCGCCTCGAATGTAGGAATCAGCAGCAGCGTCGTTGGTTACTGTCAGACCGGTGAGACCGATGTCCATCTTGGGGCCCATGTTCGAGTCGGCCGCGCTCAACACGCTGCGGTGCGTGGTGTGGTCGCCGTCCATGAGGGCCGCAACGGTGAGGAAGTTCTCAGACGCGCTCACACCGCCGCCTGCGCGGACGGTGCTGATGGGCACAGACCACGACGTGGTCACGGAGTTGCCGTTGCTGAGCGTGACGGATTCAAATCCATTTCCAGCACCGTTGAGGAGCCACCGCTGGAAGACGTTGTGAGGGTGGAGGTTGTTGGAGTTGGAGTACACTTCAGGTGATGTTTCCTCGGCGACAGCGGCGTAGATGTAGACCGTTTTGCTTCCCGAGCCAAGGTAGGTCGCGGTGATGTCGATGTCCATGTTGTTGCCGTTCTCCGACTGGGCAATGGAGAGCGAGTAATCGTTCGCGTTTTGCATGTTGCCGCCGCTCTGATAGAAGGAGTCGTAGTTCTGACCGCCGGAGGTGTAGTACTGGCCAGAGGCCGCGTCCCCGAAGACCGTGGTCGGGTATCCAGAGGGGTTGATGTGCGCACGTCGGTTGATCGGTGCTTCGGATGGCCAGCCCGTTGACGAAGACTCCCAGAAGGAAATGTAGGTGAAATCCTCGGACGTCGTTCCGCCGCCGCCGTTGGTGCCGTAGAGGTTGTGCAGGTTGGTCGATGACGTTTGGCAAGGGCCACACCAGTACGCACCCACGTACTCGGCAAAGACCGGGTGACCAGGGCTCGTCGCAGACATGACCACAGGTGTGCTCTCCAAGTCCTCAGGTCCGTCAATCAAGACTGAGGAAAGACCAACGGAGAGGCTGCCGAGCATCAATGCTACAAGGACGAGGGCCACCGTACGCAATTGATTCATAAATTTTGGACGACTGTGAGACTTATCAAACATTGCGCGTGGTGTCCCAGTTCCGAAGAGGTCAAATCAGAACCTGCGAAAGCACAGCCATGACGCATGGTGTGGTGGCTTTGGTTGCGCAGGACGGCCGAACATGGACCGTGAACGTGGTAAACGAGAACGTCAAAATCAAGGGACTGGGCGTCTTTAACCCCGCTTCAGTGATGGAGGAGCACCCTGTTGGAAGCTGCGTCGTTCTTGCAGGCAAGGAATTAACAATCCTGCCCGCAGGTCTTGCAGAATTACGTCGCGGCATGACGAGGCGCGCGCAAACCATAGGCGACAAAGACGCAGGAATTTTGGTTGCAAAGTTGGGCATCGGCCGCAACGATACGGTCCTTGAGGCGGGGCTTGGAAGCGCAGGTTTGGCGTTGCACATCACGCGTGCGCTAGGGCCCTCCGGACACCACATCACCATCGAGCCGCGCGAGGAGCACGCAGAGGTCGGACTGGGCAACTTGAGCCAGGCAGACGTTGCTTGGCCTGAGGGGCCGCGTCACTCCCACATCAACAGGATGGCCGAGGCCTCTGCAGAGGAGGTACAAACCATCGCACCGGATGGCCTCGACGCTGTCGTGCTTGACATGGCCGACCACACGCCGTCGGTTGCAGCGCTTGCACCACTTTTGCGTGTGGGAGGACGCATGGCCTGTTACTGCCCCGTCACCAGCCAACTCGAGCGGGCATGGGACGCATGCGAAGCCGCTGGGTTGGCGGTGGATTGGGCAGGAGAGATCATGGAACGACCGTGGAGCCGTGCCTCTCGAGGAGGTGTTCGTCCATCAAACGGACCGTTCGGACACACGGCATTTTTGCTCATTGCACAGCGACGTTCCGCTTAGGGCAAGACACGGATGCTTGACTGGCAGGTCGGGCACGTGAACCTAAACGGAGGCTCGCTACCCGCAGGCACGCCCAACACCGCATCACAACTCGGGCAAGCCACCCTATTCCCGTCCTCGATGCGCGCTTCATTGTGACCGAGATCGACGGATTCCTCGTCGGGCTCGTCGTCGATTTCCTCCTCCACGGGTGCTTTCGAGGTACGGCGAATTCGAAGCAGGCCAAAGAGCAACAACGCAACGACCCAACCCGAGGTCAGTCCGATCAGGGAATCTTGGTTGCTCAATTGGGCCACCCCGAGATCAAGGCCTGAAGGAGGCAAAGCAGGCCCAGGTAAGTCAACATCGATTGTACCACCACTGTCCGTCCGCTCAATTCCGGCCAAAGTGTAGGTGGCAAGGACCTCAGGCGCTGCGCTTGACGCACTGGTGGTCAAACGGACCATTTCAAGCGTGAAACGAGCAGACGCTCCCGGCTCAAGCGAGAAACTGTTCGTTCGGGCACCGTCACCGAGCCTCACCCATGTGGTTTGGAGATAGGCCAAGTTCGATCCTGCAAGTTCCAGCTCACCCTCAGCCACGGCATTGGCCGTGTTGGTGATTCGAACCACAGTCGTGGCCGAACCGCTGGTTTCTATCGACAGCGAGTTGTCTTCAAGGACGACGGCGATGGGGCCTGCCTCAGACCAAGACGCCAGAACCGTTAGGACGACAGCGTCGCTGGCCACAACATCCGCTCCGAGGGCGCCAATTGCGCTACGAACGCTGATGTTCAAGGCGACGAGCCCGGCCGGAGCGCTTTCGGGGACGGTACATGACCAAGCCAGAGGCTCACTTGAGCCGCTCAGGTTGACCGGGCCGGGCAGCACACATGTGGCGCCAGACGCGGAGAGGGTCAACCGGTCATCAACGCGGCTGGAAAGACGGAGTGTCCCTGTGACCGTGCCTCCAGCCTCAACATTCGTGTTGTCTGCGTCCATGACGACGGTGACTTGCTGTGTGCGGTACACCACAGATTGAACCACGGAATCAGACACCGCGCCGTCCAGTGAGGAGTTGGCCATCAGGATCACGTGAAACACTTCTCCATCCTGAGCAGACCCGTCCAAAGCAATCTGCACCGGTACAACCGTGCTATCGCCCGGGGCGAGGGTGACAACGTCTTCCCCGAGGGTGATCGTCAGGTCCTTGCTGCCAAACATGGTATAGGCGTTCAACACGAAGGTCGCCGTGTTGGCCCCCGTGTTGACCACGGTCATGGTGGTCGTCACCTGAGCGAGGCCCCCCAACGTCGGTGCTCCGGGATGGGGCGTGTCGATGTCTTGTGGCGATGCTTCGCCTTGGCCGTTTCCTGAGGTGGCGACCACGTCAACACCGCGACGTGAGGAGACTTGCACCGCCAACTCCAGCGACCACGAGCCATGGGTGCTGTCGGTGAAGGTCAACGTAACGTCGTGGTCACCAATCGTTGCTTCGGCGCTCGCGACCACGGCAAGGGTGAGGGTCAGCGATGGAGCGGTAGATGAGAGCTGGAAAGAAGACGCTCCGGACAAGTCGTCGAGGGTGACGCCACCCGGGAGGCCGGAAGTGCTGAGCGAGACGTCAAGGTCTTCTGTTCCCGTGCGTGTGAGGGTCACGTTCACCTCCGTGGTGCTGCCTGCCTCCACCACCACACGAGCGTCGCTGGGACCCTGCACGGTGAGTGCCGCATGGTCCGCGGGAGTGAGTTGAACGATTTCCGTGACCACACCATGAACTGTGGAGGCTTCGAGGGCCAATGCACAGGGTTCAGCTGCGTCGACGTTGGTTTCAAAGGACCAAACACCCGTCGTTCCTGCATCCACGGTTTGGGTCACGGGGGATTGCATCAACGTCGACATGCGCCCATCGCAGGCAGGTAGCGGCGGTGAGGGTCCCATCAACGTCAGCGTGACGCTCACGGCGTGGGAACCTGCATTTTGGAAGGTGGCCTGCCACGGGGTCCCAGCATCGACGTCAACCTCGACCAATGTTGGTACAGCGAAGGTCGTGTCCACGCGCTCATCGACCACGAAGCCGATGGTGCGGCTGACTTGCACCGTGCTGTCGTTGGCCCATGAGGCGATGAGCTCAACCTCACAGACTTCTTGCACGCCAGACGGCCATGATGATGCGGGAGGCACTTCAACCGAAAGGCCCACCGTCACGGTTTCTCCGGGCGCACTGAAGGAAGTCGTCAGATCCAGCAGGTCCCAGACGCAGTTCGCTGTTCCAGATGCGCCGAGTTCCCACGCCCAATCCGCCGCTGATGTTCCGGTGTTGACCGCGTCAATGGAGGTCGTCGAAGCCCGCCCAAACGGCAACACTTCGGACGAGTCGATGTTTCCAATGGAGAGGTCGGGGACCGCTTCAATGCGCACAACGAGCGTGCTGCTCGTGGTGATGTTGCCTTTGGTGGAGGCCACCACAAGGTCAAGGCCGACGTCTGCAGGCATCGCGTTTGGAGCCACTTCAAGGCGCAGCGTTGCGGTCTGTGTCCCAAACGCGCTCACGTTTTCGAGCACGTCATCGCTGAACAGGGCGAGAAGGTCCCCGCCCACAACGGCAGAGGTTGACGCGCCGGAACCGCTTGCTGTCCATGGATAGGTCCATGCCGAGGTCGCGTTGAACACCGCGTGGGCCGCGGCCAGTTGCAAGGTCTGACCTGCGCTGGCGTTCACACCGGTTGGTACAGCAAGACCGACGGGGGAGCCACCGTGGATGGCGGCATGGAGGGTCGCTGCGGCGAGGTAGGAACCGTGCAAGGAGGGATGCGATCCGTCGCTGCTGTAGAGGTCGTGGAACAAGGTCCCGCTTTGATCAGGATCGGTGCCTGACGCCAGGATATCGTCGTGAATCTTGGCGAACGCCAGACCCACGGGAGCCACGTATACTGAGGCCGTGGGGTGTGCTGCTGTGACGTTGTCTGCGTAGTCAAGGTACCCTTGCAAAAGATGGTCGTTCATGGCCGTGAAGTTGGGATAACGCGCCGTGTTCATTGAATCGCCAGAACGACGACCCCACGTCATCATCAGCATGAGGTCAGCGTTTTCGTCTTCCACCCGCTCACCCAACGCAACGGCTGCATCTCGGGAGTCGGTCCAATCCGACTGCGTGCGAGGGAACCCCGGAATCTGAGACTGGTCTTGAAGCACCACAAGGTCCCAGGCCTGGTTGCTCAGCGACGTGTTCCAAACATCCCCACTGGCGTTCACCTTTGCGCGGTGTCCTTCGAAGGTCATGCCACCACCGGTGTTTGCAGAAACGTTGGCGTCTCCAACCTCCCTCAGAAGGTCCTGCACAAGCCCATCAAGGCCATTGGCAGCCGTGTAGGAATTGCCATACATCAGCACCTCGAACGAAGGTGAGGTTGTGTCGTTCGTTGTTTGGTTGTTGGAGACGTTCTCTGAACCGCCTGTGGACGACCAGTTGGCCCAGAAGCCCGCCAAATCGGGGTTGGCGTTGATGTCGAGCAGCATGGTATCAACCACGTTGCCGTCGTTGTGGACAGGAACCGTCACGTCCACTGTATCCCCTGGCTGGAGGACCACGAGGCCGCCGTTGCCCGCTCCTGATGCCTCGATGCGCGGAGCGTGGACATCAGCCACTGAGAGAGCGAGGGTCAAACGGGTTTCGGCAGTACCGTCAGCGTCGGTGACGACGATATCGACCGTGTCCGCATGAGCAGGGATACCGGCGCCGTCCAAACGAACCACAATCGTGGTGTTCTTGGACCACGTCGGGAAGACGTTGGTGACGCTTGCATCGAGCGCCAAGACCTCCCAAGACGAGTGAAGAGAGGCATTGTCCACCTCGACGTCAAAACTGTCGATGGAGGAACCGTTGTTGGTGATGGTCAGCGTTACGTTGGCTGCGGACCCAGGCATCAGGACCACATGCTGAACGTCGACCGAGAGGTGAATGGCATCGTCTGCTGCAGCTGAACCGATGACTGGACTGAGGCTGACCAACAGGAGCGAAACCACAAGCACGACGGCGGAGCGGCGTTCTGTCGTCATGGGGACCAAGGGTGCCTCGCGCCGATGCCTCTTGAGCCCACCGCAATTTCGGCCCTGTGAACCTGCGCTTCGCTTCAAGAGCGGAGCGCGTCCAGAATGCCTTGGTCTAGAGCCTCCCATGGGAAGGTGCCATCAGCTCCGGCATCGCGACCAAAGTGGCCGCCTGCAGCCGTTGGAGCGTAAATGGGTTTGAGCAGATCCAGGCGAGATGCAATCAAAGCAGGTCGGAAGTCAAAGACCTCACGGATGAGGTCAGACAGGGCCCTGTCGTCCATTGATGCCGTCCCAAAGGATTCTGCGCGCAGGCTCACCGGTTCAGCGACTCCGATGACGTAGGCCAACTGAATCTCGCATTTCTTGGCAAGGCCGGCTGCAACCACGTGCTTAGCCGCCCAACGGGCCGCATATGCCGCCGACCGGTCGACCTTTGAGGGGTCCTTACCAGAGAAAGCTCCTCCGCCATGTCGGCCCATGCCGCCGTAGGTGTCGACGATGATTTTGCGACCGGTCAGGCCTGCGTCCGCGTGAGGTCCACCTGGGTCCGCGAACCGACCTGTCCCGTTGACCACCAGTCGGTAGTGCTCGGGGAGCAAAGCGGCTGGGATGGCTTGCTCGACCACCTTCTCGCGCACCTCGCGCTCAACGAAAGCGCGCTCTGCCTCCTCACTGCCGTGCACCTCGATGAGGGCGTCATCGTGCTGGATGGCGATCACAACCGTGTCCACCACAGGCGCTGAACCGTCTTCGTAGCGTACCGTCACCTGAGACTTACCATCAGGGCGCGCCCATGGGAGGATGTTGTCCTCACGGACCGCTGTGAGGCGTCGGGTCAGGCGCTGCGAAAGCGCGGCAGCGAGCGGGAAATATCGCCCCCTGAGCTCGCTGTAGGCCTCGGTTTCATCGCATGCATAGCCGAACATGAGGCCCTGGTCGCCGGCGCCCTGATCGGCTCCGAGGTCGTTAACGCCCTGTGCGATGTTTGCGGCTTGTGTGGTGATGTGCACGTGCACGTCCGTCAAATCCGGATTGGTCGCGTCCATCCCAATCGCATGATCGGTGTAACCGATGGCTTTGGCGGCCGAGCGAGCGAGCGCTTCGTAATCCGGTGCCTCGCCGCTGAGCGAAACCTCACCAGCGAGCACGATGATGCTCCTCTCGGGCGCACCTTTGACCAAGGTCTCTACCGCAACGCGGGCATGCGGGTCAACCGCCAAACAGGCATCGACGATGGTGTCAGAAATGGCGTCGCAGAGCTTGTCAGGGTGACCTGAGGTCACCGATTCAGACGTGAACAACTCAACGGTCATGGCCGAGGCGCTGGAACCGACGCATATCAAAGGTCGCCTTGGAGGACGGCAGGGTTCACGACGATGGCTTGATGAGCGTCGGAGGTGGGCCGGGAGCATGGACGAGACGTGGCACCCCACGAATTATCGCTCGCACACCCTTGCTGACATCCAACGAACGGGTGCAGATCTCGTCGGTCAGGAAGTTACGGTGGCTGGATTTTTGCACGCGAGCCGTGGCAAGGGTGCAATCTGCTTCGCGGACCTTCGTGACGGCACCGGAATGACGCAAGTGTTCGCCAAAGCCGACACCCTCGGCGAGGAACAGCTGAGCCTCTTGCAGGGTCTGACACGCGAAAGCACGCTGACGGTGACAGGTACGGTGGCTCAAAAGCGTCCGCCGAAGACCAAGGAAGGCGAAGCGCCGCCCCCGCCCGCGTACGAGGTGCTCGCCACTTCCATCGCCGTTATCGCAGAGGCCGAGGCTCCGCTCCCGTTGGGTGTCACAGATACCGTCGGCGTGGGTTTGGACACCCGACTCGACAACCGTTTCCTCGACCTACGAAGGGCCCACGTGAACGCGATGTTCCGTCTCCGCGCCAAGGTCCTCCAGTACGGCCGTGAACACCTCATCACCGAGGGTTTCATCGAAACGCACACACCCAAGATTGTGGCCACCGCAACGGAAGGTGGAACGGACCTTTTCCCGATGATGTATTTTGACACGCCCGCCTTCCTGAACCAATCACCGCAGTTGTTCAAGCAGTTGTGCATGAGTGGCGGCTTGGAACGGGTCTTCGAGATTGGCCCTGCCTTCCGTGCTGAAAAGCACGACACGTACCGCCACCTGAACGAGTTCATATCCTTCGACATTGAATCCTCCTGGTCGACCGATGACGACGTTATGGGGGTCCTCGAGCGCATGCTTCATCACATTTGGTCATCGGTCGCAAGCGATGCGGCCTGCCAAGGCCACATCCAAGCCATCAACGATTGGCGGGCAAGCCAAAATGAGGAGCCTATCGAGGTCATCGTCCCTGAACTGCCGTTCCCTCGCGTGGAATACGACGATGCCATCCGCATCATCAAGGAACGTGGTGGCTCCATTGAATGGGGCGATGACATCGATGCCGAGAACAGTGACTTGCTTGCTCAAGGCTTGCCTCAGTTCTATTTCATCCCGCGGTGGCCCATGGACCTCAAGCCCTTCTACATCCACCATGTGGAAGGCGAAAGCGGGTCCACAGGACGTCAACTAAGCCGTGGATTTGACCTCAACTTTGGCCGCGATGAGATGACCTCTGGAGGACAGCGCGAACATCGAATTGACGTGCTTTGCGACAATCTGCGTGACATGGACCTCGACCCAGAAGAATTCGAGTTTTATGTCGCTGGCTTCCGACACGGCGTGCCGCCACACGCCGGATGGGGCCTTGGCGTTGAGCGTATCCTGATGGTGCTCACGGGAGCCAAGAACGTCCGCGAGACGGTGCTTTTCCCGCGCGACCGACGCCGCGTGTGTCCTTGAGCGACAGGTTGACGCCCCTCCGACGACAGCACCCCCCGTGCGCAAGGAGATTCGTTGGGGCGATGGGCCAGACCACATCGCGGACCTCCACCTTCCCAAGGAAGAGGGTCCACTCACCAACGAGCACGGCACGCCTGCCGTCATGCTACTGCATGGCGGATTTTGGAAGCAGGCCTTCGATCGCAGCCTCATGACACCCATCGCGGAAGCCTTGGCCGATGCCGGTCTCATCGTATGGAATGTGGAGTACCGACGCTGGCGTCACGAGGACGAGGGCGTCTGGCAGGAAACCATCAGCGACGTGCTGCGCGCGTGGGGGCACCTCGAGGGCCTTGACGGCGTCGATGCAACCAGGACCGCCGTCATCGGACATTCTGCTGGAGGTCACTTGGCATTGCTCGTCGCGGCCCTCTCCGAGCGTCACCCAAAGGTGTGCATCGCTCAAGCTGCTGTGAGTGACCTCGTGGCTGCCGATGCCGCAGCCCTTTCCGACGAAGGTGATGCAGTACGCCGTTGGGTTGGAGGCCCAGTGGAGGACCAAGCGGCGCCATGGAATGCACTCAACCCAACCCAAATGACGCCGCAGTGCCCGGTAATTCTCGCACATGGAGAAGATGATGAGGACGTGCCCATCGCGATGAGCCGGGCCTGTGCTGAAACCTACACCAGGCGTGGATTCGGTGCAGATTTGATGCCGCTTCCCGGCGATCACTACACCATCATCGACGCTTCCCACGAAAGTTGGCGAAGGATTCAAGAAGTGATTCTTGTATGGCTCATGTCCGGCGAGGGAGCCGGTCATCAGCAGACCTGAAAATGGCTGCCTGACCGGTGACCTTAAGTACGGCCGACACGAAAACAAGACAGGGTCATGTTTTTCGTGGCGGCGACATGCTGCCGGGAAAACATACCTTGAGGTGACAAGAATGACAGCGAAAACGGGAAGCGATGCAGGAACAAACAACGGATGCGAAGAGTGCGGAGGGCGCCTTTGCCACGATGAACATCGTGGAGAATTGGAGTGCATGGAGTGCGGCCTGACCGCACCCGCGCCAGCGCAACCGATGAAGTACGTCCCCGAAGGCCACGGCACCACCCGCACTGGAAATCCGTACCACGTCGAAGCCACCGGCTCGACGATCGGAACCGGCTCGGTTGACCTGCGTGATGTGGCGGCAAAGGACCGTGCAAAGTACCGCCGCATGGCCAAGCACAACACCTACGCGAAACCGAGCCAAGCCCAACACCAAGCGGCCAAGGTCTGGGATTTGGTCGCCGAGGAAAACGGCCCTGTGCTGGCCAACGCCATGTACGATGCGAACCTCTTGGACGACCTGATTCGCCCCATTCGTCCCGACAGCAAAGGAGGAACGCTTACCCCGCGTGGCAAAGCCATTCTCGCCGCCGCGGAAGCCGACGAGGACGTGGAATTCATCCAGCCCAGCGGACGTTGGTGCCGCAGCACCAGCACGGGCCGTACGCCGGCCGAGCGTGAGGCGAGCAAGCTCACCTCTGAACAAAAGGTGGCCATCATCTCCGCCGCCGCGGTCTCGCTGTACGCTGAGGCTTACCCACAGGCGCCGTCCAACATGGCCGCCACGCAAAAGCGCCTGCTTGAGCGCAGCGGTCTTGACATGAAGGTCGCAAAGCGCCACATGGTGAATGCGAAGAAGGCCCTCAAGAAGCACCTTGGCGTCCTCTTTCGCCTCGGCTTTTTCACGCCCCGCGCCCGTGACGCGGCCAGCCACGCCCAATGGGTTGACGACCAGGTCGGCCTTCACCTTGAGGACGTCACGCGCGCTTTGGCCCAAGACGACGCGCTCGCTCGTTACCTCGACAGCATCATGCGCGACGCAGCTCAACGTCTCGATGCCATGAAGGCCGTGGACAACGCCATGGGCAGCAACAGTCCATACCTCCACCTGCCACCGGCGAAGCGTGCCGGCCTCGCGGTCTACTGCGCCCTCCACGCAGCCGGTCTCGAGCGCGGACGCCGCGAACTCCTCGCAAAAGCCCTGATTCTCTGTGGCGACACCTTGCCGCTCCTGCGTGAGCGCTTGCTCGACAGCTTCGAAGACGGTTTGGACCCGCTGAATTAAGTCGGAGGTCGAACAGCCCACATCATGGACCTGCTGGGAACCGACTTCCCCTTCCACGCCGAAGCCCTTGCCGGGAAGCGCGCACTGATCTGCGGCGCGAGCAATGGCATCGGCGCTGCGACAGCCCGTATGATGGCGAAAGCCGGTGCATCGACCGTGGTCGCAGCACGCTCAGTGGAAAAGCTCGATGCCTTGGTGAAGGAATTGGCAAACCTAGGACCAGGCCCGCATGTGGCCATGGCGCTCGACCTCGAGGACCTGGCCGCGGTCAATGCTGCGGTGGAAGCACTCCTGAGCGATGGAGCCGTCCATGTCTTGGTCAACAACGCGGGTGGACCGCCGGGCGGTGCACTGATTGACGCGGATGTGGATGAGTTCATCGCGCCGTTCCAACGCCACTTGCACGCTTCGCATCTTTTGGTCAAAGGCTTGCTTCCAGGTATGGAAGCGGCCGGTTACGGTCGTATCCTGCAGATCATTTCCACTTCGGTGAAGGAACCAATCCCCAACATTGGCGTGTCCAACACGCTCCGTGGCGCCATGGCGTCATGGGCAAAGACGCTGTCACGTGAACTCCCGCCTTGTGTGACCATCAACAACGTCCTCCCTGGATTCACGGACACCGATCGACTCGGTTCACTCGCCAACTCCATCCAAGCAAGGACCGGAAAGAGCGCTGAAGACGTTCACAGGGGCTGGATGGACCAAGTGCCCATCGACCGGCTGATTGACCCACTGGAAACCGCAGCTTCGTTGACCTACCTCGCGCTGCCTGCTGCTGGTGCCATACGGGGAGTGAGCCTCGCGGTTGATGGCGGCCGACTCCGTTCGATCTGAAGCGGTGCGTTCAAACCCCACCGTCCGAGCCAAAGGGCATGGACGGTGAAGTCTCGCCGGAGCAAGCACGTGAACTGCTTGACGCCTTGGTTGAAGGCGGTGGCATGAAACACATCGACACGCCGCTCGCGCTCAGGTTGATTCCTTTGGCCGATGACGTGGGCAAAGAGGACCTCGCGGCCGAACTGATGGAACGGGCCAAAGCAGCGGCCTCTGATGCCGTCGAGGTGGGATGGGTCAATCTCGAAGGCCTACGGCGCCATGGTGGCGAAGTGGACGAAGTGCTCGCGTTGGCCACCAGCATGGAAAGTAACCAGCAAGGCGTGCGACTCGCGGCTGCAGCGTACCATCATGCTGCGCTGCTCCATCACGCCAACCAATCGTGGGAAGAGGCTCACGCCCTGGTCAGCCGATCGCTTCGGTTGCGTCAGGACGTCGGGGATGAAGAAGGGCGCTCCTATGGTTTGGCCGTTCGAGCGGCGTGCGAACGTGCCATGGAACAGATGACCGAAGCCATCGAGACCCAAATGGAGCGGTTGGGCGTCTTGGAGCGGTTGGACGATCAAGAAGGCGTGATGGAAACGCTGGCCGATCTGGCGCATCTCCACGCCACAATCGGCGAGGTGGATTTGGCCAGCGACCACCTGAACCGCTCACTTGAACTTGCAAAAGGCATGGGCGATCTTTCTGGCCAGTTGGTCGCCGCATGGGGCTTGGCAGACGTGGCCGAAATCGCTGAAGATTGGTCCACGGCCATGCTGCACTTGTCCGACGTTGTTCACGCCTTCATGGCCGTGGGCCTCCCAGCACCCGAACAAGTGCGGGAACGCATCAAGGCCTTGACCGACCTTGCTGACCGATCCTGACGTGCGTGCATCTCATAGGTCGCCGGCCGCTGGTCCAAACGGGTGAGGGTGTGGACCACGACATCTTCTTCTCCATCTCGCACACGCCTGACCACTCCGGAACGATGCCAAGCGAAGCCGTGATGTTCGAACACTACATCGACCAATTGCGCTTGGCTGACGAACTCGGATTCGGCGTGGCTTGGGTGGCTCAGGCACATTTGTCCACCGAGGTCCAGAAGGGGAACAGCCGCCCAGTGGTGCCGCATTGGCCGGGTGAAGTTGGACTGTGCACCGATTTCCCCCAACTGGCTTTGGAATCCTTCCGAGCCACCTCGCGCATCGACCTCGGTAGCGCCGTACTGTCCATCCTCGCTTCCGGTGGACCGATCGCCCAAGCCGAACGCATCGCCAACACCCTGACTCACCTCGAGCGGATCGACGCAGGTGGCCAACGGCGCCTCCACATCGGCTTCGCTTCGGGCCGGTTCGAATTCATGGCACGCCCCTACGGCATCGACGCGCGTGACGAGGTCGAAGCCGCGGCGTGGACCGTCTTGCGCGGTCAAATCTTCCTTGAGGCGGCCACGGTGTTCCTGCGATTGCTGAACGGCGAGGTCGTCAACAGCGATCAAGCGCGCCCAACGGTGCTTGAGCGTGGCCTGTTCCGCACCGATGAGGACTGGGTCAAGGTCCAAACTGCAGCCATGGTGCGCGACGGTTTTCCTGAGCCCCCCAACCGTGTGAACGTGGCGCCACGCTACGTCTTCGAAGACCTCTGCATCGTCCCCAGAAACCCGCCAAGGGAACGCTTGGTTTTGGTGGCCGGTACCCACGATCCCAAGGCGCAGGTTGAACTCAACACCCTCGC
>PCBQ01000038.1 GCA_002731395.1 Methanobacteriota archaeon | reverse complement strand
CGTATGCTCGGGCCTCAACCTCCAAGCGCGAGGGTGCGTTGGTCAAATCCTCACCCACTTCGATGGAAAGGATGGGGCGAACCACGGAGCCGCCGCCTGTGAGGGTGTAACCCGCAGGTTGGTCCCACACAGGGTCGGACCATGACGAGGGCAAGGAGCGCGCAAGGTCCAGTCGGACCTCCATCGCGGCTGCAGAAGCGCCGATGTGGGTCACGAGGAATTCGACCGTGCTGGTTTGTCCGGGCGCGATGAGGACGGTCGTGGGCTGGTTGCTGGGCACACCGAGGTTGATGCCGTGCTCGACGAATTCGATGCCGCCGTGCTCGTACAGGACCGTGTGACCTTGAACGTCACGGATTTCGAGTGCAAGGGGGTAGGTGCCAGGAGCCATGGAGCCCGCATCGTAGGTCCAGGTGTAGTTGCCCACAAGGCCTTCGTTGTCGAGGCGCAGATCGTCGTCATCAAACTCTTCGTCGAAGACCGCAGAGGCCCCGTTCGGCGTGGACAACACGAGGTTGACCGACTGGATGTCGGCTCGGCCGAAGGCGTCGCGTACGTCGACGTCGAACTGAATTTCACGGTCCTCGCCCAGCGCGTTGGGCGCCCAGGTGAGGGTCTCAGGGTCGCCCCAAGCGGAGCCCGGCGTGTGGACCTTGACCGAAGAGGCAGAGAGGGCGTTGGCCATCACTTCGAGACGCGACGTACCTTCGGTGGAGTCGAGGTCGCCGAACGCGATTTCGATGTCACAATCGTTGCCGCCACCGATGGGGTTGCCGCCACCTTGGCCCTCACAGGACGCCTGACCGTCGATGACGAGTTTCAAGCTCTTTCCGTTGGGGACGGTGACGCCGTTCGACGAGACGTCGAAGAACACTTCAGAGGAGGTCCATGCGCAGTTCTGTTGGAAGGTGGAGCTGCACGGGTCGTCTAGATCGATGGTTTCGCTTCCGATCTGCGAATCGCCAGCCTTGAGCGAAAACGCGACGTCGCCGGTCGAGCCTTGCTGACCACGGAACCGCATGTAGATGGTCAGCTGAATCTGATCGTTGTCCGCACCTTCGCCGTAGAGGGTCAAATCGGAGATCATCTCGGAGGAGCGGAATTCAATGCCGCTCAGGGCGGAGAGTTCCTCTTGGCTGCCCGACGGCTCGATGGTTGTGATGTGCCCGTCGCCGCCCGCGCTGCTGTTTTCGGCGTCAAGATAGAGGCGGTAATTCTCCAGCCCTGCCACGCTGGTGGCCGGTTCGGGCGAGGCATCCAACACCACGGCCGGAGGCACCTGCACAAGGCCGGTCATGGTCCCAAGAACGAGGACCACCAACATCGAGAGGGCGAGACCCCGGTTGGCTTGGCCGTGTGTCACCATCGAGACCACCGTCTTGCCCTGCCCATGGGGGTGTTAAACCGTTTTCCATTCCGCGTGTTCCACCCGCATGGATGCCGACGAACTGAAGGCCACGGCGGACGTGGGCCAACCACAGGGGTGGCCGAGCGGTCAAAAGCGCCGGATTTAAGCTCCGGTCCCAAATGGGTTCGAGGGTTCAAATCCCTCCCCCTGTACCACGTTTTTGTACTCAGACAAGGCTCCATCCGCCGTCAACGGCGAGCACTTGGCCCGTCACGTAGGGCGCCTCGAGGAAGTAGCGCACCGCCGAGGCGATGTCCTCGGGCCGGCCAGACCGTTGAAGCGGAAGGCGAGCCACCGTTTCTTCGAACGCCGCCTGCTCCCAATCCGCAGACAGGATGGCGCCAGGCGCGACCGCGTTGGCCCGCACTTTAGGCGCCAGGTCGAGGGCCCAACCAAGGGTGCGCTGACGCAGCGCAGCCTTGCTCGCGCTGTAATCACCAAGATGAGGCCACGCTTTGCCCCATGAGGTGTCGACCATGGACACGATTGATCCCGAACCTCGAGCGAGGGCCCCGGCCAGCGCCTCGGTCAGCACCACTGGGGCTTCGACGTGAAGCATCCACAGGTCACGGCGAGCCTGCGTCATGTCATCTGGAGACCCTTCGCCCTCGCTGGGGAAAAAGATGGAGGCGTTGTGGACCAGACCACCAAGCCCGTCGGACACGGAAGCATCGGCGAGGACCGCATTGGCCAGGGCTTGAACGCCTTCTGGCGTGGCCAGATCGGCCGAAATCACGCGCCCCACGTCGTGGTCGTGCGCTTCAGCCAACCTCGACAGCAAGGCTTCGGCCTCCTTGGTGGCGGTGCGCACGTGCACCAAGGCGGTCCATCCCGCCTCGACCAACCCGGTCACAGTGGCTGCACCCAAGCGGCGGCCTCCTCCCGTGACCAGAACAGTCTTGTCGCCCATGCACCGAGGTGGACGTTGAGAACATGAACCCTCGTCCTCGGCTTGCGGCCCGGATGACGAAGCCTTTTGCTGCTCGCCCCGTGCCCTGAACATGGCCGGAGGGAGGCGCTCGCTGACCATGGCCAAAACCGAGGCACCGCAACGGCCTCGCCTGCCCGCGTGGTTCCGCACGACCTTGCCCTCGGGTGAAGCCATGGACGCCTTCCGCGACACCAAGGCCTCGGTCAAAGACAACGCACTTCACACCGTGTGCGAAGAAGCACGCTGTCCGAACATTCACGACTGCTGGTCCAGCGGTGACGCGACCTTCATGATCGCCGGCCAGCAATGCACCCGAGGCTGCCGATTCTGTGCGGTCGGGACCATCAAGCGCGCCCCGCCGCTCGACTCCGAAGAGCCCACGCACCTGGCTGATGCGGTCGCGTCCATGCCCTTGCGCCATGCCGTCATCACGGTCGTCAACCGTGACGACCTGGCCGACAGCGGCGCATCGCACTACCGGGCATGCCTTGACGCGGTCCACGACCGCAGCCCNGAGGTGACCCTCGAACTGCTGTGCTCGGACCTCGCCGGNGACCACGAGGCCCTCGCCATGNTGCTNGACGGCGCACCGTTGCGGGTCTTTGCCCACAACGTGGANTGCGTGCCCCGTCTTGACANGAAAGTGCGCGACCATCGCGCCTCCTTTGACCAGTCGTTGGGCATCCTTCGNGANGCGCGCCGNCTNCGCCCNGACCTGCTGATCAAGACATCCATCATGGTCGGCCTTGGTGAGTCCGACGAGGAACTTGAGGACGCGATGGCCATTGTGAGGCAAGCTGGCGTTGACCTCATCACGCTTGGACAGTACCTTGCACCCACCTCGAAACATCTCCCTGTGGACCGCTTTCCCGAACCCGAGCGCTATGAGGAATGGGCAGACCACGCGATGGACCTCGGCTTCCTTGGCGTGGCGAGTGGACCCTTGGTCCGCTCGTCGTTCAAGGCTGGTCTTCTGCTCCGTGCCTGCACCGAAGAGAACTGGCAGGGGAGCATGCCCGGCGCCACGGTCCGCGTTCGCCCCGGTGCCGCGGCGGACCGACACCCCAATAGGCGGACCTCAGGTGGTGAAGCCTGATGCCCGAACGCCTGACCGTGAGCGAGGCGCCTTACACCATTGGCATCCCTCCGTTCCGACCAGGGGAGAAGGCGGACTTCGGTGGAGGATTTGCCGAACAACCCGGCGATCTCAACCGGCCCGAGGTGACCTGCACGGCCCAGGACACGGCCACTCATGCGGTGGGGCTGATTCGCGTGCTCGACGACGAACACGTCGCCAGCGGCGAATGGGACCCAAAGCTCGACGAAGAAACCCTGCTGAAGGGGCTGGAGCACATGATGCGCCTGCGCATCTTTGACGACCGCATGATCAAGATGCAGCGCACAGGTTTGCTCTCCTTCTACATGCGCTCCTATGGTGAGGAAGCCATCGCCATTGCGCAGACCATGGCCCTCGAGGAGCAGGACTGGCTCTTCCCTTCCTACCGTCAGCCCGGCGCCCAATTCGTCCGCGGCCGGGACATGGTGAGCATGATCTGCCACTGCATTGGCAACACCGAAGACAACGTCCGTGGCCGGCAAATGCCGGTCCATTACACCTGGAAGGAGGGACGCTTCATCTCCATCTCCTCACCGGTGGGCACCCAGTTTCCACAGGCGGTCGGTGTCGCCATGGCCTCCGCCTACCGCGGGCTCGACGAAGTCTGCATCTCTTGGCTTGGCGACGGCACGTCAGCCCAAGGCGACTTCCATTACGCGGTCAACTTTGCTTCGACCTTCAAGCCCCCCGTCATCCTCAACGTGGTCAACAACCAGTGGGCGATTTCGACCCACGCCAACCTCGCGACCGGTGGACGCACCTTTGCCGAGCGCGGCTTGGCCTACGACATTCCCTCCTTCCGCGTGGACGGCAACGACTTCCTCGCGCTCTACGCGGTCACCAAGTGGGCGCGTGACCGAGCCTCGGCCGGACTTGGCCCGACCTTCATCGAGGTCTACACCTACCGTGCCGGCGCCCACTCGTCCTCGGACGATCCCAGCGCCTACCGGCCTCAAGACGAATTCGAGTGCTGGCCCGGTGGCGATCCCATCGACCGCCTCAAGGGCCACCTCATTGGCCGTGGCCTTTGGGACGAAGACAAACACACCGAACTGACCGAACGCATCGACGCCGAAGTCATGGCCGCCTACAAGGAAGCCTGCACCTTCGGCGACCTTGCCAACGGGCCCTACCCTCCCGCCTCGACGATCTTCACCGAGGTCTACGAAGAGGTCCCATGGCACGTGCAAGAGCAGCGTGAGGAGCTCGGGAAGTGAGGTGGCATCATGGCGAAAATGAACATGATCGCAGCCCTCAACTCGGCGCTGGACCTGCAACTCCAGCGCGACCCGAACGTCGTCATCTTTGGTGAAGACGTTGGATACTTTGGCGGCGTGTTCCGCGTCACTGCTGGCCTTCAGGAAGCCCATGGTGCTCACCGAGTCTTCGATTCCCCACTCGCCGAAGGCGGCATCGCCGCCGTGGCCTTTGGCATGGGCATCAACGGCCTGCGGCCGGTGATGGAAATTCAGTTTGCGGACTACATCTTCCCCGCCTACGACCAGATCGTCAACGAGATGGCCAAGCTTCGCCACCGCTCCGGCGGCGAATTTTGGACGCCCGTGACCATCCGCACCCCTGCCGGCGGTGGCATCAGGGGCGGCCACCACCACTCCCAATCACCCGAAGCCCAGTTCACCCACACGCCCGGGCTGAAGGTTGTGTATTGCTCCAATCCCTACAACGCCAAGGGGTTGCTCACATCGGCCATCGAATGCAACGACCCTGTCGTCTTCTTCGAGCCCAAGCGATGCTACCGTGGCCCGTTCTATGGCGATCCGCACAAGGTTCCCACGTGGAACAGCCACCCCGACGGCGAAGTCCCCGAGGACTACTACAGCATCCCCCTCGAGCAGGCCCGCATCGTCAAGGAAGGCGGCGCGTGCACGGTCATCGCTTGGGGCACGATGGTGCACGTCGCCGAGGAAGCCATCCGCCAGTCCAATGTTGACGCCGAGCTCATCGACCTGCAAACGCTGCTCCCTTGGGACCGCGACACCGTCGTGGAATCCGTCCGCAAGACCGGACGCTGCGTCATCGTCCACGAGGCCCCAAAGACCAGCGGCTTCGGCGCCGAAATGTCCGCGTCCATCCAGGAACGCTGCTTCTGGCACCTTGAGGCGCCAATCGAGCGTGTCACCGGATGGGACACGCCCTTCCCCCACACCACGGAATGGGACTACCTTCCCAGCCCCGGCCGCATCGCCGAGGCCATCGCACGGACACAGGAGGCATGACACATGGGCATCTACGCATTCAAACTGCCAGACATCGGAGAAGGCGTCGTCGAAGGCGAAGTCGTCGAGTGGATGGTCGCCGTGGGCGACACCGTCACCGAGGACCAACCCATCCTGTCCGTCATGACCGACAAGGCCACCGTGGAAATCCCATCGCCGGTCAACGGCGTCGTCGTCAAGCGCGTTGGCGACGTGGGCGACATCCTTCCCGTCGGTGCGATGTGCATTGAGTTTGAAGTGGACGGTGAAGGCAACGCCGCTGCCTCGGAAGAAGCAACTCCGGCACCCGAACCCGAAGCAGCTCCCGCACCCGCGGCCGCACCTGAACCTGCCCCCGCGCCTGCGCCCGCAGCCGCTCCTCCCGCTCCGGTCACGCCCCGCGTGCCCGGCCTGCGACCGCTCGCTAGCCCCGCCGTGCGCATGAGCGCCCGGGAAGCGGGCGTGGACTTGACCACCGTGGCCGGCAGCGGTCCTGCGGGCCGCATCACCCGTGCCGACCTCGAGGCTCACATGGCCGGAGGCGGCGCCGTGGCCAGCGCAGGACCTGCACGCACACGCCGCACTGGAACCACGGAGATCAAGGTCGCTGGACTCCGCCGCCGCATTGCCGACGGCATGACCGCGTCCTACACGACCATCCCGCACTTCTCCTACTTCGAAGAGGTGGACGTGACTGAACTCGAAGCGCTGCGTCAGCACCTCAACGCCAACCGTGAGGACGGGCAACCCAAACTGACCTACCTGCCCTTCATCATGCTTGGATTGGCCAAAGCCCTGGGCGAGCACCCGATTTGCAACGCGCACTACGAAGACGACCGCTTGACCGTGGTCCGCCATGAAGCCGTACACCTCGGCATCGCCACGCAGACCGACCGTGGCCTGTACGTGCCCGTGGTCCAGCACGTCGAAGCCCTCGACATCTGGGACGCAGCCCGTCAGATGACCGAAGTCGTCACCGCAACCCGCGACGGGAAGGCCACCAGCGCCCAGCTGTCCGGCTCCACCTTCACCATCACCAGCCTCGGTGCGATGGGCGGGCTTGGCGCCACCCCGATCATCAACAAGCCCGAGGTCGGCATCCTCGGCGTGCACAACGCCATCGAGCGAGCGGTCGTCAGGAACGGCCAAGTCGTCGTCCGCCGCATGATGAACTTCTCCTCCTCCTTCGACCACCGCGTGGTCGACGGGTGGGACGGCGCGATGCTCGTTCAGCGCCTCAAGACGCTGTTGGAGCACCCTGCAACGATGTTCATGTGAGGTGGATGAGATGAAACAACGTTCCTGTCAAGTCCTCGTCATTGGCGCTGGCCCCGGTGGCTATGTCGCCGCCATCCGTGCCGGTCAACTCGGCCTCGACACCGTCATCGTCGAAGGTGAGCGCTCCGGCGGCACCTGCCTCATCCGCGGCTGCATCCCATCCAAGGCGATGATCAACGTCGCCCAAACCGTCGACAAACTCGCGAAGTTCGCCAAGAAAGGTGGCCACCAAGGCATCAGCTTGCCCTCACCTGCTGAGGTCAGCATGGCAGGCGTGGTCGAATGGAAGGACGGCATCGTCGACCGCCTCAACAAAGGCGTTGAAACCCTGCTCGGCAAGGCCGGCGTCGAAATCGTCCACGGCTGGGCCGAGTTCCAAGATGCCAAGACCGTCAGTGTCGGTGAAGGGGACGACGCGATGACCATCAGCGCAGAACACGTCATCCTCGCCACGGGAAGCGTGCCCATCGAGTTGCCCTTCATGCCCTTTAGCGACCACGTGATTTCCTCCCGTGGCGCCCTTGACCTCACGGAGATTCCGAAGCACCTCATCGTCGTCGGTGGCGGCTACATTGGACTCGAACTCGGCATCACCTACCGCATGCTCGGCAGTGAGGTCACCGTCGTGGAAGCAATGGACAGCGTGTTGCCTATCTTCGACAAGGAGCTGCGCCGCCCGCTCGAATTGACGCTCAAGAAGTTGAAGATCAACGTCATCACCGGCGTCTTCGCCAAAGGCGTCGAGGAAGGCAAGGACGGCATCAGCCTGCTCTATAGCCCCAAAGACGCCAAGGAAGGCACCGAACCAGAGCGCCTGGCCTGTGACAAAGTCCTCGTGACCGTGGGCCGCAAGCCAAACAGCGCCGCCCTGGGACCAACGGGAGTCGCACTCGACGACCGCGGCTTCGTGCGCGTCGACAGAGCCTGCCGCACCAACATGCGCGGCGTCTACGCCATTGGCGACGTCGCCGAGATGGGCGAGATGCTGGCACACACAGCGTCCTTCCAAGGCGAGATGGTCGCCGAGATCATCGCCGGCAAAAACCGCATCTATGACCCCGTAGGCGTGCCGGCCATCGTGTTCACTGAGCCGGAAATCGTCAGCGTCGGTCTGTCACCTGACGAAGCCAAAGCCGCTGGCCACCCGGTCATCACCGGCAAGTTCCCCTTGGCCGCGAACGGTCGCTCCTTGACCATGGAGGCGGAGAAAACGGGCGGATTCATCCGCGTCGTGGCCCGAGAAGACGACCACCGCGTGCTCGGCATCCAAGGCGTCGGCACCCACATCTCTGAATTGGTCGGCGAATGGACGCTGGCCTTGGAGATGGGCGCGGTCCTCGAAGACCTCGCAGGGACCATTCACGCCCACCCGACGATGACCGAAATGACGCATGAAGCCGTGCTGGCTTCGCTGGGTCACGCCATTCACATCACCAACTGAGGCTCAGACACCTCTTCTTGAGGGAGAGCGTCTCCGGTGCTGCATGAGTCTCGCGCAACGCGTCTTTGCTCCGATTCCGGACCATGAGGGGCGAGGCACGCCAAGCCGGGCCGCTCGCTGGTGGCTGTGGATCGTGCTCATCCCAACCGCCGTTTGGGCGTGGAGCACCAGCGAGGGAGCCGTCGTCCCAACCTTGGTGGTGACCACCCTGGTGGCCACGCTCGCGCTGCCCATCGGATGGTGGGTGCTGTCGCTGGTGGCCAGCGCAGTCAAGAAGCGCGCCTGAGGCATTCAGGTCATCATGGTCCATGCCGTGTTGGGCTTGTGCCAATCACGCAATTGGTCGGTTTCCAGTCGAAGACGGAGCAGTTGCCCGTCCTCGAGGTCCACCTCGACGAGTTCGAACGCGATGATCAACTCGTTTTCGCGGAAGGTCGCGTCGTGCAGCTCTTGCTGTTCGATGACGTCGCCACCCTCAACGCGCTCGAGCAGCACGCGGACGTGGCACTCCTGAAGCGGGTTCCGCATGCTGCAGGATTCGCTGCTGCCGTCGTGTTCGACCCGGACCTCACCGGTCACAAACACCGGCGCTTCGATGATTTGGAGGTCGATCAACGTGGACTTCCCGGTCGGCGCGCAGGTGCACTCCATGTTGTCGGATTCAACCTCGCCCTGCAGGTTCACACGAACCACGACAGCAACGTCCTGAACGCCTCCCTCGCCAACCGTGGTCAACCGGACCGTGTGCAGACCGGCCTGTTCGAAGGCATGGCTGACCTCATTGCCGCTCGCGGTGAACCCGTCGCCGAAATCCCACGTCGCCAACGCATCGTCTTGGATGCCCACCGCTCGGAAGGTGAAAGTGTGCAAGAACCACGTGACTTCAGGACGCTCCTCGTTGTCACCGTCGTCAACCTCAACCATCACGTAACGGTTGACGCCTTCCGTTTCGGAGGCCTCGATGCCCAATGTTCCCTCGGAGGAGCGTGCGTTGGCGACGCCGGCCTGAAGCAATGCACCTCCGCCAAGACCCACGCAAAGCACGGCCAAGAGCAAGGCAACGGTGACGCGGGGGCCAAGCGATCCGCTCCAAAGCATGCTTTCATTGAGGCTCGTGAGTTCATGAAGCGTTGTTCATACGTGGTGGTCAACATCTTCGTCATGCCTCGCCTATGTGACCGTTGCAGATCCCCGATTCCTGGCTCAACCTGCCACCGATGCGGATCGCGCCAGCGGAGCGTGTCGTGCATGTCATGCGGGCGCAGGGTCGGCGGAGATGCCGTCCGCGAAGGGAACCGAAGGGTGCAGTGCCGTCGCTGCCGCTGAAGCGCCTCAGCTGCCGCACATCAGGCAGTCGTCCGGCGCGTCGAGGCTGCACGCAATCGCGTCCGTGCTGTCGGCTTCCTCAGCCCGCTTCTGGAGGCCGCTGACCGTCTGGTCTTCGACGGTCTTCTGCTCAACCGTGAACTGAATAGCGTCTGCAGCAGCCTTGGTCCGGAGGTAGTACATCCCGGTCTTGAGGCCGAGACGCCATCCAGCGAAGTGCATCGAGGTGACCTTCGCAGGGTTCGCATCGACCATGTGGATGTTGAGCGACTGGCTCTGGTCGATGTAGGCGCCACGGTCAGCCGCGAGTTCAAGGACGCGCTTCTGCTTGATCTCCCACGTGGTCTTGTACTTCTCACGCAGGTGCTCGGGAATCCCGGGGATGGCCTGAATGGAACCCTTGTGACGGAGGATCTCATCCTTCATGCCGACGCTCCAGAGGTCCAGTGCGATGAGGTCACGCACCAGGTGCTTGTTGAGCACGATGAACTCGCCCGATAGGGTGCGGCGTACGTAAAGGTTGGAGGTGAAGGGCTCAAAGCATTCGTTGTTGCCGAGGATTTGGCTGGTGGATGCGGTGGGCATGGGCGCCACCAAGAGCGAGTTGCGCATGCCGTGTTGGACGATTTCGTCCTTGAGCTGATCCCAGTCCCAGCGGCCGCTGTGGTCGTTCATGCCCCAGAGGTCAAACTGCAACTTGCCTTCGCTGGCGGGTGAGCCGGCGAAACTCGAGTACGGGCCTTCGGCCTTGGCCGCGTCAAGCGAGGCGCAGCAGGCCGCATAGTAGATGGTCTCGAAGATTTCCTTGTTGAGCTGACGAGCGGCGTCGCTCTCGAACGCGAGGTCGAGCAACGCAAAGGTGTCCGCAAGGCCCTGCACGCCGAGGCCGATGGGGCGGTGGCGCATGTTGGAGTTGTACGCCTCTTCGACCGGGTAGTAGTTCACGTCGATGACGCGGTTGAGGTTCCCAGTCGCGTGATAGGTCACGTCATAGAGGAGGTTATGGTCGAAGGTACCCGTGTCCATATCCACGAATCGGGGCAGCGCGATGGACGCAAGGTTGCACACCGCGACCTCGTCTTTCGCGGTGTACTCCATGATCTCCGTGCAGAGGTTCGAGGAGCGGATGGTCCCGAGGTTCTTCTGGTTGGACTTCGAGTTGGCAGCGTCCTTGTAGAGCATGTAAGGTGTTCCCGTCTCGATCTGTGCCTCGACGATCTTGTCCCACACGTGGCGAGCAGGCATCGTCCTGCGGGCCAGCCCCTTGGCTTCGTAGGAGGCGTAGAGCTCCTCGAACTCCGCGCCGTGGACGTCCTGGAGGCCGGGGCATTCGTTAGGGCAGAAGAAGGACCAGTCGCCGTCGGATTGGACGCGCTTCATGAAGAGGTCGGGCGTCCACAAGGCGTAGAAGAGGTCGCGAGCGCGCATCTCTTCCTTGCCGTGGTTCTTTCGCAGGTCGAGGAACTCAAGCAGGTCTGGGTGCCATGGTTCCAGGTAGATGGCGATGGAACCCTTGCGCTTTCCGCCGCCCTGGTCGACGTAGCGGGCCGTGTCGTTGAACACGCGGAGCATGGGAACGATGCCGTTGGACGCACCGTTGGTGCCCTTGATGTAGGAACCTTTGGCGCGAACGTGGTGGATGGAGAGGCCGATGCCACCGGCCGACTTGGAGATCATCGCACACTGCTTGAGCGTGTCATAGATTCCATCCAGTGAATCGTCCTGCATGGTGAGGAGGAAGCATGAGGACATCTGTGGCATGGGGGTACCCGAGTTGAACAGCGTCGGTGTCGCGTGTGTGAAGTAACCCTTGGACATCAAGTCGTAGGTGCGGAGCGCCCGGTCAATGTTCTCGTGGTGAATGCCCACGGCGACGCGCATCAGCATGTGCTGGGGGCGCTCGGCCACCTCTCCGTTGAGGCGGAGCAAATAGGAGCGCTCAAGGGTCTTGTACCCGAAGTAGTCGTAGTTGTGGTCACGGCCGTAGTCGATGTGGTTGTTGAGACGCTCGGCGTTGGCCATGATGATGGCGTGAATTTCCTCGGAGATGAGCGGGGCGTGGTGTCCGGACTCTGGGTCGACGAAGGTCCGCAGGTCGTCAATGACCTCGGAGAAGTTGTCCTTGGTGGAACGGTGGAGGTCGTCGATGCAAATGCGGGCCGCCAAGCGTGAGTAATCGGGATGGTGAGAGGCGAGTGCAGCCGCGGTCTCGGCAGCAAGTTGGTCAAGCTCGCTGGTCTTGACGCCGTCATAGAGGCCTTCGATGGTGGTCTTGGTGACCAGGTCAACGTCCACCCAGCGGGTGTCCAAACCTTCGGCCAAAGCCGCCAACTTTTCCTTGATCGCGTCGAAGCGAACGTCTTCGCGCTCACCGTTCCTATTGATGACCTGCATTGCCATGATTGACCCTCCTATCTGTTATCCAAGTGAGCAGCAAAGTTTCCATCACTGAAGACGGCTCAAAAGTCTTCGTCTATCGAGAAGCGCTGTTGGACCGCACCGAGGGTGCTGTCCATAACGCCGGCCTTTTGGTACTCTCCGACGCGCTTTTCGAAGAAGTTCGTCTTCCCTTGCATGGAGATCATTTCCATCCACGGGAACGGGTTTTCGACGTTGTAGATCTTCGAGACTCCAAACGCCACCAGCAACCTGTCTGCCACGAATTCGATGTATTGCTTCATGTGGTCAGCGTTCATGCCAATGAGACGGACAGGAAGCGCTGAGGTGACGAATTCCGTTTCGATTTTGACCGCTTCGGAGATGATTCTGTGGATGACGTTCTCGGGCGTGGGGCGCTCGAGCTTTTCGTGCAACAAGCAGGCGAAATCACAGTGCAGCCCTTCGTCCCTGCTGATCAATTCATTCGAGAAGGTAAGACCTGGCATGAGGCCTCGCTTCTTGAGCCAAAAGATGGCGCAGAAAGAACCTGAAAAGAAGATGCCTTCAACAGCGGCGAAGGCCACCAACCTTTCAGGGAAGGATGCGCGCTTTTGGTCGAGCCATCGCAGCGCCCAATTGCCTTTCTTTTTCACTGAAGGCACCGTTTCGAGGGCCTTGAAGAGGTGGTCCTTCTCATTCGGGTCCTTGATGTATGTATCAATGAGGAGCGAGTAGGTCTCTGCATGGATGTTTTCCATCATAATTTGGAAACCATAGAACGTTCTGGCCTCTGCCCACTGCACTTCGTTGGCAAAGTTCACCACCAGGTTTTCGTTCACGATGCCGTCTGATGCTGCGAAGAACGCCAACACATGCTTCAGGAAATGCTGTTCATCGCTCGTCAAGGACTCCCAATCCTTTGCGTCCTCTGCAAGATCGATTTCCTCCGCGGTCCAGAACGATGCTGCGTGCATCTTGTACATCTCCCAGATGTCCGAGTGCTGAATGGGGAAGAGCACGAAACGATCGAGGTTCTCAACCAGCATGGGTTCGATGAACTCTGCAGACAAGTCAAGGTCAAATCCGTCGTCGTTTGTTGTGCGTTCAATGACCAT
>PCBQ01000037.1 GCA_002731395.1 Methanobacteriota archaeon | reverse complement strand
CCATGCTGCCGAAACGTCCCTCAAAATCAATGGGGAGGGGTACGCTGTGGCCGCGTTGAATGGAAAAACGTGAGCGAATGTCGCTTAGCAAACCCTCCCCAGCTGCGCAGATCAGCGCCGCACCTTCCATCACTGGGCGAAACCGTTCTTGGAGGCGGAACACGGTGTCGTCTCGGACGAACATGACGTAAGGCAGGTTACGCGACTGGAAGGCCTGCGCCGCTCCAGGGGCCCATTCGAGTTGCGTGAGACCAAGGCCTCCGGCGTGCTCCATTCCGTCCAACCACGTCCCGACGTGCTTCGCAAACTGTTTGCTTCGTCGAGCGATATGCCGGTCGTGCGCCCACTTACGCCGGCGACGTTCACCTCCGCGCTCACGAAGGCCCCATGCGATCTTCGACCACAAGCCCTCGATGGGAAGGTCTGTGGTTGCGATACCAACCTCTGGTTCAAGCAACCCAATGGGCGCCCCTCGGTCTTGGCTTGCAAAGGCGTGCACCGTCCATGCAAGGTGGGAATGGATTTCGCCCGCAGGCAGCATGGGGGTGTATTCCGGTGCCGTTTCGAGGGTAGGGCCTGGCGCGGAAATCCCGTTGAGAAGGGCCGCAAGTGAGCGTTCCGCGCCACCACCTGGCGGGTCGAGGTCACGCACTGCGGCGAAGAGGCGGCGGGTGCTCACGCCCCTGCCTTTGCTCTGACCCCTTTGAGCGTGGTGGGCCGCGACGTCATGAATCGACCATCACGCCGCATCGGGCAGGAAGGCGTGTTCGACATGCTTGAGGACGGGGACCTCGGATGTTGGCCACAGCCCAGCGGCTCGCAGACGTTCCTGCAGCCCTCCGAACGCGCTGGTCATCCAGCACAAGACCCACCCGATACGTTCATCACGGCTTGGGTCGCTATAAGCAGGAAGCGCCTCGTGCCATTGGGGAAGTCATGCGGGTACTCGTGGTGGCCGGTGAAGCCCCAACCAACCGTCAACACGTGAGTACGGTGATTGAGGCCCTGAAGAAAGCCGGCGATGATGTTGTGATGGCCATTGGCCGTCAGATGCCAGGGCCTCATGCCTACGAGGCGCGAACGAGGCTCGGACGCGCAATCAACGGTTTCCTTTGGGCACGCTTCGGTTGGGCACGCAATCGATACAACGCCAGCGCATGGCGATGGGAAAGTTCTGCGGGCGATGAGGTGAACCCTTCCGAGGGTGCATGGACCACCCCATTTCCACCCAGCCGAGGCCATTTGCCATGGCGACCTGATGTCATCATTGTGGTGACCCCAAATCAGGGTTGGACGAAGCATCAGGTCGTGCCGTGGGCTCGACGAGAGGCAATTCCCGTGCTGTCCATCGATCACGGCTCCCCGACGTTGACATGGCCTTGGTTGGGGTACCGAGGCAGCATGATGGGGTGCGACGCCAACGCGGTTTGGTCGGAGGTGTGCCGGGACATCAACGTCGGCGTTGGCGCTCCGGCTGAGCGCCAGATCATCACGGGATCGCCCTCCCTCGACGGCTTGGATGCAGCCAGCAACGTCGACGTTCATTCGGCTTTGGGTCTAGACCCGGCTCGGAAAATCGTGCTGATGCTCGGCTCCCACCGGCCTACGGTCAAAGGCCCAGCGGACGCCACGTTCCGGAAAGCCTTGGAGGAATACATCGGGCGTGAGGATGTGGTGTTTGTTCACAAACCCCACCCAGTGGAGATCAGCCACGGTACTGCACTTGCCCTGCCAAAGGGCGTGGTGACCACCATGGATCAAGACCTCTACCTGCCGTTGGTGCGCCACGCGACCGTCGTGCTTTCACCAGCGACCTCGGTTGTGATTCCAGCGCTTGCGTTTCGGACGCCGTTCATCAACACCATCCGGCCATCGGATGAGGCCGCACCGGGCAGTGAGGTGGAGGCTCTCCTGAGCCTGCTCGAAGGCGCGGTGTTCGATTACGNCGATCTTGGCGCCATCCTNGACGACGGCCTACGTCCCGATGAAGCCGCGTGCGAACGGGCCTTTGCCCGTCTCGGCNACCGCGCTGACGGCAAAAACGGGGCTCGGGTGGCCGCTCTTGCGCGATGGATGGCAGAGGGGCGCGCGCCTCAANCATGGACCGTTCCAGAATGAGTGACCTCCTGTCCACAGGCTGATAACCTCGGGTCCGGTGCCGTGGTGCATGGCCATCAGCGACATCGCCGAAGCCGTCGCCGCCGGGCAGACCTACATCATCGCTGAAATCGGTCAAAACCACCAAGGCGACATGGAGATTGCGAAGCAACTGATCGACACCGCCGCTGACGCGGGCGTCAACGCCATCAAGAGTCAGAAGCGCCACACGCGAACGCTCTTGACGCCGGAGCAATACGACCGGCCTTACGATTCCCCGAACGCCTTTGCGGACACATACGGCGCGCACCGTGATGCACTTGAACTTTCGATTGAGCAACACATGGAACTGAAGGCCCACGCAGAAAACCGCGGTGTGGCTTACTTTGTTTCTGCGTGGGACCCGGTCAGCGCCGCACAAATGGCTGAAGCGGGCATTCCCATGTTCAAAATCGCCAGCGCCAGCATCACCGACGAGGAAACGGTCCGGGCGATGCTTGCAGCCGACGTGCCGATGATGATGTCCACTGGCATGAGCACCGAGGAGGAAATCCATGCCTGCGCAGAATGGCTTCGCACGTCATCCCAGCCAAAGGTGATGTTCCATTGCACCTCCACATACCCTGCGAAGTTCGAACAGCTCAACCTCGCGTACATGGCCACGCTTCAGGAGCGTTACCCCGATTTCATCCTGGGCTTCTCGGGCCACCACCAAGGCATCGCCATGGACGTTGCAGCGGTAGCCATGGGCGCCAAAGTGCTTGAGCGTCACTTCACCCTTGACCGGGCCATGCGCGGCAGCGACCACGCAGCCAGCCTCGAAGTGCCCGGCCTTCGGAAATTGGTGCGCGACGTCCGCGCCTTCGAAGTGGCCCTCGGTGACGGCATCAAGCGGGTCTACGAAGAAGAAGTCCCAATGCGAGCCAAACTCCGCCGCGTCCAGTGAGGGGTTTCCGTGTCCGTCGTGGCCATCATTTGCGCACGTGGCGGCTCCAAAGGCATCCCGCGCAAGAACATCCGTTCCTTTGCCGGACACCCGCTCATCGAATGGGTGATCAGGGCTGCCGTGGCGGCAAAACGCATCGACCACGTGGTTTTGTCCAGCGACGACGAGGCAATCCTCACCGCAGCTAAAGCATGCGGTGCACTCGCGCACCGTCGTCCTGATGCACTGGCGACGGACGAGGCGGCGACCGAACCGGTCGTTACGGACGTGCTCCAGCACCATCCAGTCGCACAACAGGCCACCACGGTGGTGCTGATGCAAGCCACATCTCCGTTGACGCGACCCAACGACCTCGACGCCGCCTTGGAGCAGATGGACGCAGGGAATCTCGACAGCCTGCTTTCTGTGGTCGAGAACCACGTGTTTCAATGGTCCCTCGGCGCCGACGGCTTGGTCACGCCGCTGAATTACGACCCACAACACCGGCCTCGCCGACAAGACATCCCTGACCGCGTCGCCGAGAACGGAGCCTTCTACGTCGCCTCCCGCGAAATCTGGGACTCAGTGGCCTGCCGTCTTGGTGGGCGAACCGGCGCCTATGTCATGCAGCCATGGCAAGCATGGGAAATCGATACCGAGGACGATTGGACCCGCCTCGAACAGGTCGTTGCTGAACGTGGCCTCGCCCCCGCGTGATCAGGACAAAAAGTCGGCCATGGGGCCGACTCCCTTGGCTGCACGGATGACTTCGGCCAGTTCACGTACCGCTTCGTGACCCCCACGCCGGCACAGCACCAAATCTGCAGCGGCTTTGACCGCAGGGTGGGCGTTGGCCGGAGCGATGCGCACGTCCGCTTCTTGGAACGCGGCAAGGTCGGGAAGGTCGTCGCCAACGAAGGCGATGGCCCCTTCGCCCAACCCGTGCCTGGCGCGGATGTCAGCCACGACCACGGCTTTGTCCATGGCACCGACGTGAATCTCCGGCATGCGCAGTTTTTCCATGCGTGCGCGGGTGATGTCAGAATCCTCACGGCTGACCACCCCGACAATCATACCGTCGTCGCGAAGCATGCCGAGGCCGTGGCCGTCGATGACCGAAAAGCGGCGCGCTTCCGTACCGTCAGCGTCACGCAGCACCGTGCCGTCGGTGAGCACACCGTCAACGTCGAGCAGGAGCATGTCCAGCCTGGACAGGCGTGTGATGAGTTCAGGCGATGGGCGCACCCAATCGCTCGGCCAACCCATCTCAGGCACCTTCTTCGCTGTTGCTTCGAGACGCTGCAGATTGCCGTGCAGCTTCCACCGCTCCGTCGGGGAGGAAGGTGAACTCCGGCACGGGTACGCCCAACCGTTCATCGAGTTCTGTCACCATCCGTTCAAAGACCTCGAGTTCGGGCATGGACGCCAGCCAGCGCTCCATCCATTCGCTCTGGGCCCTGACGCGTTCGTCATCAGGATGCATGTTCCGCATCATGGTGGACAGATGGCCGATGATGATCGCATCGCGTGGCGTCAGCAGATAGGTGGCGAAGGGGTTTCGTTCAATGATGACGTTTTGGTGCTCTTTCCATAATGAGAGGAATTGGTCGTAGATGTAACCGATGAGCAACACGGTAATCAGGACCATCAGCGCGATTGAGACCAATCCAACGTAGGTCGCTGGGATGCCCAACCACTCCGTGTTTGCATCAAACCGCCAGGCGACGTAGGGCCAAATGAGCAAGGTCAAGGTCACGCACCAGAACCCCATTGAAATGAGGCTCTGCGACTGTTGCAAGCGCCAATATTGGCGCATGAACCACTTCTTCCCGACCTCGGCAGGACCGGCGCCCATACCGCATGGTCGAGCGGGTGTGGCTTGACGTTTCCCGTCTTGCGCGCGCCCGTGCTGCCGTTCAGGCGATGGCGTCAGCGTGATGAAGGACAACGTGGAGGGCCCGCCATGCGAGGCCATGCCGCTGCGTTGGCCTTGCTGGTGCTCTGTGTATCGTTGTCTGGATGCATGGCCAACCCTGCAGGTGAGGAAACGATCGTCGTCGATGAGCGCCTCAGGCTGCAAGACCGCCACCTCGTCGAATGGAATTGGACGGGCTCCTACAGCCGGGTGCTCAAAGATGGTCCCTACACGCCCCTCCCTGTTCAGGAAGCGCTCATCGAGGTGGACACCTCTGACATTTGGGAAACAGGGCCTCCGACGTCAGAAGTCCACCTTTCCTACTGGCTTCCGTCCAACACAGAAGCCGGGGTGCAAGTCCCCGTCATCGCCGTGGTTTCACCATACTATTCCTACGGGCCTCAGGGGTCGGAATCCTCACCCACCAACGTGGTCAGCCCCGGACGCGGGGAATTCATTTTCGACAATTATGTGCCCCATGGTTACGCCTTGGCGCAGGTGGCCGTGTTCGGCACCGAGGAAAGCAGCGGCTGTTTCGACTATCGAGGGGCCGGCGAGGGCCTCGGCATTCACGCAGCCGTGGAGTGGCTCGGCCAGCAAGAATGGTCCAACGGACACGTGGGGCTCTACGGGAAGTCCTACGAAGGCGCCACGCAATGGGAAGCCGCTGCCATGGGCAGCGAGTACCTGAAGACCATCGTGCCGATTTCGGGCACGACCGCCCTTCACCCGTTGTTGTACAAGAATGGGAGCGCTGAGGCACGCTCTCAAGTCATGCACATGAATTACTTCTCCAGCACCGTTGACTACAACGGCGACGACCTCGACAACATCTGCCCAGACATCGTCGAGGGCCTGTTCGCGGGTCCTGTGACCTACGTCGGTGGGGAGATGGACCCATACATGGAAAATTACTACGACGAGCGAAGCCACATCGACAAAGCCTTCCAGAATTGGAAAGGTAGCGTTTACTGGATTCAGGGAATGCAGGATTGGAACGTCGACCCCCACCAGGTGTTTGGCGGGCCGTCAGGCACCGTATGGTACCACGCTTACCAAGACGCAGGCTACGACGTGCGCGGCATGCTTGGCCAGTGGGAACACAACTACCCCGATCAATGGAGCAAACACAACGCCCAAGATTCTGGCTACGGCGGTGAAGCCATCGCAGAGATGACCCGTTGGGATTGGGCAGAAGACCTGCTCGAATGGTTTGATTACTACCTAAAAGGCGAGGGAGAGAAGCCGGATCTCCATGCCCAAATTCAGCGCAACGACGGCCAGTGGCGGGTTGAATCAACATGGCCTCCACGCGATGCGGTGTTGACGCCCGTCGACTTGGCCACCTGCTCGGCTGACGGCAGTTGGGTGGGTGGAGCTTCGGTGGCCGGAGGTGGCCTGCAGTCCGTCACTGTCGAATGCCCCTCACTCAGCGACGAAGACGTCCACATCGCCGGCCTGCCGACCCTTCATCTTCAGGTCAGCCCAACCTACGACGGCGGGCAAATCTTCGCTGAACTACAAGACGCTGAGACCGGCCTGCGGCTTGGGCACGCCACCATGGACGTGCGCTACCATGCCGGCGGATACGAGCCACAAACGGTCGCGCCTGGCAGCGTGGTGACCATGCTGATGGAATTCCAAGGAATGGACGTGATCCTTCCCGCAGGCCATGGTTTTCGAGTGGTGATGACCGAAACCGGCGAGGACTACCTTGCCCCGGCGTGTGGCCTCGCGTGCCCCGTTCAGGTGGAGGTGGAGGGGTCCACCCTTACCTTGCCCGTCATCGATCGCGACGGGTCCTCGGCGTTCCTCACGCCACAGTCTGAGGACGCTGCCAACAACGCATGAGCAGGTGCTCACCCGCGCAATGCTGCCCGCGCAGAGCAGCGAAAGCACCTTTCGTTTGTTGAGAAAATCTCGCTATAACTAATCAAAAGAACAGAATTTAGTCGTTTATTGCCAATTTTTGCATATCAAAACACTCGGAAATTGTTCATATACCGGCTCGACAGGGACATGGCCGATTCTTATGGACGACAGAGCGAAGTTGGAGTACATCTGGTTGGACGGCTACGAACCCACCCAAAACATGCGAAGCAAGACGATGGTGCGCAGCAATTTCACAGGGACCCTCGAAGAGTGTCCGATGTGGATGTTTGACGGCTCCTCGACGCGTCAAGCCGACGGCAGCGCTTCGGACTGCTTGTTGAAGCCCGTGGCGATCTTCCCTGACCCAGCACGCATCAACGGCTATCTCGTGATGTGTGAGGTCATGAATCCCGACGGCACGCCTCATCCGAGCAACGGCCGCGCCACCATCGACGACGATGACGATGATTTCTGGTTCGGCTTCGAGCAGGAATACTTCATCATGGACGTGGCCACTCAGCAACCGCTCGGCTTCCCCGTCGGCGGATATCCTGGTCCTCAGGGTCTTTACTACTGCTCGGTGGGCGGCAAAAACACCCACGGGCGCGCCATGGTCGAAGAGCACGCAGACATGTGCCTCGAGGCCGGCATCAACTTCGAAGGCATCAACCAAGAAGTCGCCTGTGGGCAGTGGGAATTCCAGATCTTCGCCAAGGGCGCGAAGCGCGCCGGTGACGAGCTGTGGGTGGCCCGCTACCTTCTCGACCGCTTGACTGAAAGCTACGGCTACTACATCGAGTACCACCCCAAGCCCATCAAGGGCGACTGGAACGGCTCGGGCATGCACGCCAACTTCTCCAACGGTGCCATGCGCGACGTCGGCGGCAAGGACATGTTCGACAACATATGCGAGGCCTTTGGCCGCAACATTGAGCGTCACATGTCCGTGTATGGTGCCCACAACGAAGAGCGCCTGACCGGCCTTCACGAGACCCAATCCATTGACCAGTTCTCCTACGGCGTTTCTGATCGTGGGGCCTCGATTCGTGTTCCGGCCTCTGTCCCAACCGACGGATGGGTCGGCCGCCTCGAAGACCGCCGGCCGGCGTCCAACGGTGATCCGTACAAGATTGGGGCCGTGATCATCGAGACGACCAAGTCCGCGATGTGAGTGCAGAAACCTCTTCCTGAGCTCACGGCCCTTTGGACCCGCATCTTGATGGCGGAGCGTCTCAACGCAACGTTGTGACCTTCACCGTCGAGGCCTCACGGACTGTGCCCTACACAGTGGAACAGGCCTGGTCGGTGCTTGACGGGTTCAGCGACGTGGCCGAGTGGAGCAACAGCATTCATCGGTCCTGGCAAGAAGGCGACGGCCCAACCACCGGGATTGGAGCTGAGCGGGGGTGCGAATTGCTCCCAGGTCGCATCGTGCACGAACGTATCGTTGACTACGAACAAGCGTCTCACATGCGCGTCGAAGTGTCACGAAGCGAGGGCTTGCCCATTGCGTCCATGATCACCGACTACCACGTCGAAGCTGACGGCCCAAACGCAACCCGCGTTTCGGGCCAAGCCAGCCTTGAGTTGAGCTTACCGCCGGTCTTGCTGAAAGCCCTCCAGGCGCGATTGGACGCAAAACTCTCTGAGCGTATTGAACAAGCGTTCGCAGATCTCGAGCACGAGCTTAACCGTCGCTTCGGTTGAAGCGCCAACGCTTCCTTCAGTTGATCATCTCATGAACCTCTGCTTGAGTGCGGTGAGCAAACTCTTCTTCTGTCTTTCAAAACCAACAACCTGGGATCTCACCCGCTACACAAGAAGAGGAAATTCAAGACCCTGAGGATTTGCCCCAGCAACAACTTCACACAACACGTATCAGTTGTTTCCTAACGGGCGGCGTATCCATCAGCCACGTCGCAAGCGCACCACGCCAACGACCACGGCGAGGATGACGGCGAGCGTGGCGATGTTGGCGATGATCATCGCCGGACTCTCCACGATGAGCCCGTACACCAACCACAACAACAAGGCCACAGAAACCAGCGCGAAGGTGGGGAGCGAGATGCCCTCATGGCGCTGATGCACCCAGACCTCGCGGATTTGTGGCACCCAAGCGATGATGCCGAGCCCACCGGCGACAAGCCCGATGGCCTCCACCCACCACGTTGCCATGGCTGCAGCCCTTTCGTCGACCTTCATCAAGCCCGCTGTTCCGCTTTTTCGGGGGCACGTTCATGTGTTCGATGAACAAGAGGTCGCCGTGGGCTCTGCGGA
>PCBQ01000036.1 GCA_002731395.1 Methanobacteriota archaeon | reverse complement strand
CATGGACGACGCCGTTGAAGCCATCACGCGCATCGCCCAAGGCGACCTGCGCAAGGCGCTCACGACCTTGCAGGTCGCGGCTGCATTGGACCGAACCATCGACCGTGGTCTGATCTACGAAACATCCGCGACCGCACCACCTGAAGCACTCCATGCCTACCTGATGGCGTGCAAAGAAGACGGATTCCACGCTGCTCGACGGCGATTGCGCGAGCTTTTGGACCGATACGGGCTTGCCGGCACCGATTTCGTGGCTCAGCTCCATCGCAACCTCTACGCCGCGGACTTCCTCGACGAGCAAGCCAAACTCCGCTTGACGGAACGGATGGCGGACGTTGAATTCCGTCTGGTCGAAGGCGGCAGTGAAACCGTCCAACTCGATGCACTGACGGCGCGCTTGGTGAACGAAATCAACGGGTGATCTTCACTTTCAGCGCACCCCCACCGTGCAGAAAGTGTACCTCACGCCCATCCGGAACCATGAACCCCCGCGTTACCATCGCTGACCTCCTGAGCTGGACCGTGGTTGCGCCACTCGTTCGCGCCCTGCGCCAACGCTACATCGCCCGCCAAACCCACGTTCGACGAACCGTGATGCGCGTTGATGATTTGCTCCAAGCCATGGTGCGGGCCCATCCGGACGTCGCGTGGTGATCACGCACGCTCGTCGATGACGTCCAAATGCCATTCGTAGACGCGGGTGTTGGTCCAGGGAGAACCTTGTTCTTCTATGTCAACGGTGATGGTCCAGCGGCCTTCCACCAAATCCTCGCCCTCCGGCACCAACGGCACCAAGAACCAACGGTGGTCAGCATCGTTTCGGCTCAAATTGGTGAAGGCGTCGGGTACGACCGCCACCGGTTCGGCCGTCATGCTGCCTGCGTTGCTTGAAACACGTACTTCAACGTCATTTTCGCTGACCTCATCGTTGTCGGTCAACGTGAACATCACCCATGCGGGACCGTGCAAGACACCGTCGTCGGTGGTCCAGGCAAAGCCATCGCCACCGTTGTCCGTGACGTTGCCTGAAGCACTGGCCAAGGTCAGCGTGCCGTCCTCGCCCATCACCGCAATGTCCCACGATCCGTCGAGGGATGCGGCTGTGACGTCGCCGAAAGGTGGGTTGACGAGCAGGAACGAGAGCGCGAGGAACGTGAAGGTATGGAGGAATCCGGCCTTCACCCAAGTACCGGGTTTGTATTGCTCGACGAAGGCCTCGGGCATGATGGCGCGATGCAGTGCGGGAAGGAAGATGAGCATACCAATGGGGAGGAACCACAAGAGGAAACCGTCTCCTGGTCCGATCCAACCCATCAGCACATGGCGGTTGAGCAATGCCACCACCGTTGCAAAGGCAAGAACAAACCACATGGACGCAGTTTCTGCTTTCTCCTTGGCCACGTGCCCCACAGGATCGAAACGCTCGATGCCCAGGTCAGCGCCTGAGCGCCGCTTTTTCCGTTCTGCGGCGGTTTTGTCGAGCCGCTTTTGGCGGTCGGCCGCGGCTGCGGCCATCGCCGTTTGGAGGTCGACCATGCCCCGGGGCTGTGGAGGCAACCCATGAAGGGACCGGTCCGAACCGGGCCTGAGCGTTCCGTTGATTTGAAGAACGGAGCGTCACAGCGGCAATCAAGCCGGGGTGGCGTAGTTGGTGGCGCGTCGGACTCATAGGACACTATGATCGGACTAACCGTCGATGTCTGAGACATCCGAAGGTCGCGGGTTCGAGCCCCGCTCCCGGCACCACAAGCGAGCGCTTCATGGGCGGTGACGGTCTCGGGCCTCCATGGACCCCAACCAAGGAGACCTCGTGCGCGTTGAATTGGAGACCGAGGGGGGCGCGACCGTTCTCGAAGGCAGGGTCCTGCCCCCAGCCGCATCCAAACATCTCACGCTCAAACTGGTCAACGGCTACAACGTGAGCCATCGAACGGACAGAATCCTCAACCTCGAGGTCCTTGAGTCCGCACCCGTGGTGACACCGGCCAAAGCCGAGTCAACCGCCTCGGACGACGACGGCCTACCTCATGTCCACGTGATCCACACCGGTGGCACCATCGCCTCAAAAGTGGACTATGCCACGGGAGCGGTCACCGCCTCCTTTGAGCCTGATGAGTTGAAGGCCAACGTCCCAGAGTTGGCCGGTTTGGCCACCCTTACGACCACAAAACTTGGCAACATGTTCTCCGACGACCTGCGGGCTCAACACTGGAATCAGATGGCAGCAGCATGCGCAGAAGCGTTCTCCACTGGTGCCAGAGGCGTCGTGGTGACCCACGGCACGGACACCTTGCATCACTCGGCTGCAGCCCTGTCTTTCGCCTTCTCGGGACAAGGCACGCGGCCGGCGGGCCCCATCGTCTTCGTCGGATCNCAGCGTTCTTCGGACCGTGGCTCAAGCGATGCGGCTGAGAANCTCCTCGCTGCGGTTCATTGGGCTGCACATGGGCCACGTCCAACCGGAGCCTTGGGCGACGCAACGGTGATCGTCATGCACGCATCTTCTGATGATGGGCGCTGCGCCATCCTACCTGGCGTCGCCACGAGAAAGATGCACTCCACGCGAAGGGATGCTTTCCGCGCACTCAACGCCTCGCCCATCGGACATGTGGAGGTGGGCCACGACGGTTGCCACCACGCCCTCAGCGACGCTTACGCGGAAGGAGTGCACAACGCAACGCAACGCCCGGTGGCCACGTCCCCGGCAGCATACAGGCCCGATCTTAACCTCCCACAACTGACCGCGAACGCATGGCTCCGTGCGGAGCACATCGAAGCACTCGCCGCAACCGGCCCGGCGGCAATCGTGATCCACGGCACCGGCCTAGGCCACCTTCCCATGAGCGACCCAAAAGGTGACGCCCCCGAAAACAAGGGCATCTGGAAGGCCTTGATGCGTGCTTCCAACCGGAAAATGCCCATCATCGTCACCACACAATGCATGGAAGGCCCCGTCGACATGAACGTCTACGCCAAAGGGAGGGAACAGCAAGACCTGGGTCTTCTCGGACACGGGCTCACCTGCCACCCGGACACGGTGGCCGTCAAGGTTCACTTCTTGATCAGCAACGACATGTCCCTCGAGGAACTCCTCCATGCAGACCTGTGTGGAGAGAATCCGCCGCGGCTTTGAACAGCGAGCACATCAAGAACCGCGTTGAGCAAGACAAGCCCATGGAGGGCGTCAACGGTGCGCGACTTCGCGAGCTTCGCGACCGTCGAAGCACCATCGAGAAGGGCGGTGGAGCCCGTAAACTCGAGGCCATCCGCGCCACCGGCCGAGGCACGGCACGGGAGCGCATCGGCATGCTCCTTGACGAAGGCTCCTTCATCGAACTGGATGCCTTCGTGACCCACCGAACGACAGACCACAACATGCACCTTCACCCATCATCAGGAGACGGCGTGGTGGCAGGACACGGCAGCATCGACGGACGCCGAGTGTATTGTTTCGCACAGGATTTCAGCGTGCATGGCGGCAGCATGGGCGAGATGCATGCCCTGAAGATCGCCAAGGTCGTTGAGATGGCTGAGCGTGCCCGAGCCCCGCTGGTGGGCATCTGGGACGGGGGTGGCCAGCGCGCCCAAGACGGCATCGCAGCCCTCGGCGGCACCGGGGAACTGCTGGACCGCATGGTGCAATGCAGCGGCCGCATCCCCATGCTGAGTTTGGTGCTCGGGCCGGTGGTCGGAGTCAGCGCCTTGGCTGCAGCTTTGGCTGACTTCACGATCCTTGGCGAGGAACACGGCCAACTCTTCCTTTCTTCCCCGCTTGAAACGCCTGAGGTCATGTCCGGCGAAGTTGACGCGCCCGGACTTGGCGGCGCCAACCTGCACGCTTCACGAAGCGGTATCGCCTGCCTCGTCGCTGACGACGAAGACGACGCTTGTGCCATCGCCGCCGATCTGCTGTCTTTCCTCCCTGATCACAACGATGCTGCGCCACCTTTCGAAGAGACCGCTGATCCGCGCGATCGGCTCACGGAAGATTTGGAGTCCATCGTTCCAGATAACCCGAACAAGCCGTACGACATGGTGAAGGTCATCGAAACCATCGTCGACGATGGCCGCTTTGTCCAACTCTTCGACGCATATGCGGAGAACATCATCATCGGTTTCGCCCGCCTTGGCGGGCGCTCTGTGGGCGTGATCGCCAACCAACCGCAGGTGCTCGCAGGTTGTTTGGACATCGATGCGTCCATCAAAGCCGCTCGATTCATTCGGACCTGCGACGCGTTCAACCTCCCCCTTCTGACCGTTGAGGATGTCCCTGGTTTCCTTCCCGGCGTGGTGCAAGAATGGGGTGGCATCATCCGGCACGGGGCAAAGCTCCTGTACGCCTATGCCGAGGCCACCGTTCCGAAGATGACCTTGGTCACTCGGAAGGCCTACGGTGGCGCATATCTTGCCATGTCCTGTAAGCACTTGGCCAGCGATTACAACGTGGCATGGCCCACGGCTGAACTCGCTGTGATGGGTGCAGAGGGCGCGGTCAACATCATTCACAGGCGTGAAATTGCTGCCGCAGAGGAAGCGGAAAAGGAGACCGTCCGGCAAAACCTCATCGACGAATACAAGGCAAAGTTTGGCGACCCATATGTGGCGGCGAGGAACGGGTGGTTGGACGACGTTATCGAACCGTCGGAATCACGGTTGAGGCTGATTCGAGCCCTCAACGTCTTGGCCTCGAAGCGTGAGTGGACGCCACCGAAGAAGCACGGAAACATACCGTTGTGATCATTCCTTTGCCCGCCACGCCACGAATCCAAGCACGGCAAGTGCGACAAAACCTCCAACAAAGAAGATCGCTCCGGAGCGCCCTCCTGCTTCGTCATCAACCGTTGTATCGGACGATGCATCAACCTGAATCGGCAGCGCGTACACCACACGCTCTTCGGAACCAACGTGCGATTCTTCAACACGCAGCATCATGCCCATCAGGGACGAAGACGGGAGGTTCCAGACGCTGTCGCAGGTCACCGACCACAGCGGCACGCCACGGTCATCGAGCAACGCCGGTCCGCATGACGGTGTACCGGCCTCCACCATGGCCAAACCATCACCGTCAGACATGCTGCCAGCGAAGGTGGTGTTGGTCAAATCGTCACGGTCTTCCACCGTCCATCGCACTTCGATTTGGTTGCCCGCCAGCGGCCTGACCCAGTCAAGGCGGATGCTGCCTGCATCTTCAACCGGCTCGATGACGATGGACAACGGAAGGGAGAGGTCAGCGTCTGGGAAGGCGAAAAGCAAGCTTGTTCCCACACGCCCATTGGCGTGCGGAAGCGGACGGATTTCGAGCGTGGAATCCACCACGTCCACCACCGTCAGCTCCGTGGGTGGATCAATGACACTGACCACGGGAAGGTCACCGTCCGCATCCCAGGCCAGCATCGTGAGGTCCACGTCAAGCACACCGTCCTCAAGCAAGGTAAGTTCAAGTTCGGTTTGGTTAAGCAGAGGAGGGTCATTGACCGGCTTGACCACCACGGTCACGTTGACGCTCACCGCTTCGGTTGTCCCATCGCTGACGGTCAGTGGGATGACCACCGAGCCCGATGCGTTTGCCAGCGGAAGCACGCTCAAGTTGGACCCCATCACGGCCGCCCGGACGGGCCCGATGTTCGCCCACATCTCACCTTGCACCATGATCTGGAGCGGAGCGCCCTCTGGATCCACAACGTGGATGTTGAGGTCGAGGGTTTGCTGCGGATCATCCTCCTCAAACACGAGGGTTGGAGGTACACTCAGAACATTCACGGGATTGTCCACCTCGCCCATCCGCACCTGAACCGAGACCTGGAGCGGTGAGGTCTCACCGGCAGCAGAAAGGCTGGCGTTTAGCACGGCGCCGCCTAGCCAGTCCACCTCGGAGGCGTCGCGGATTTCCACAGACGCCCCACCGGGCAAAACCTTGAGCTCAAATTTGCTGGCGTTGTTCCCTTCCAATTGGGCGGATGTGAACAGCACGTCATGCCCATCAGGATCTGTTGCGAGGGTGTCGGCATGCAGCGTGGCATGCCCACCTTGTGGCACGATGACCGCGGGAACAGGGGCCAAGGATTCAAGCGGACCGTTGCCCCGCACCAACGTCAGGCTACGCTGCACCGGAGCGCCATCAATGCTGAGTTTGAGCGTTGCGTCAAAGAGGCCCGGCTCGATGTTGGTGACGTTCAAGTCACATGAAAACCAGCCCGTGGCGTTGACGCTGCCGTACACTTCCATCGATTGATCGTTGGACCAGCACATCGCTTCAGCAGCGCGGCCCTCAGCATGCCAATCGCTGCCGTCCCACAAGCCAACCTGGCCCCTAAATTCGAGCACGCCGCTGACTTCCGTACCGCTCTGATTGGTTGGCGATGTCAGGTTGAGGCGCAGCAATTCTGCAGGGGAGAGGTCTTCGTCGAGGTAAGCATCAGCGTCGCTGAGGATGCCCGGGTCGCTCGGCCGGTTGAAGGCAACAGAGAAGGCATCGTGGTCGCCTCGGGTCGTCAAGTCGAGCAGAGCGACCACGTGGAGGGCGGCAATGCTGTGCTGTTCGTCCTGCGTCATGGTTGCCGTCCCATCGCCGCCCGCAAAGAGCCCGGTCGAATCTTTCCACTGGTTGTGATTGGCTCCTCGCAAGGTCATGACGTGCAAACCCACACCGATACCTGAGTCAAGGAGTGGAAGCACGTTTGTCTCAACAGGGGCAATCTCGTCCACGGAACCCGTAATCAACAAGCCCACGGCCGGGGCATCGAAGAGGAGGTCAAGGGCGTCGTCGGTGACCTCGCCATCTTCGATGAGGGTCCCATCATCGCTCAGGCCAAGTCCAAAAATACCGCTCGGCGGCACCGCATTGCGACCCAACTCAAACCAGCGCCCAGCCATCTCGAGGGCGGCGGCTGCACCTTCCCCGTGGCCTCCAATGGCCCACTGGTCAGACATGCTGTCCAAGCTTCCTGGAACGCTTCCATCGCCGTCGCTCACCTCGTAGACGCGGTTGAGCACGGGCTGCAAGGCCCACGGCCCCTCTGGCACCCCACCGGTCACCGCAACCACGTAGCCGCGCGCCACCAAGGTCTCAGCGAACAGGGTGTAATCCCCGGTGCCTTCACCGTCTGTGGGAAGGAACAGCACCACGGGGTAGGGACCGTTCCCGGCCATCTGGGTCTTGACGCCCGCTTCAATGGCAGGGTAATGCAAGCCGACCTCTTGCCCGAGGGAGGTTGTCAACTCGACCGTCCCCATCGGGAAGTCGGCCCCTGCATGTGGTTCAGCGTCGTAGTCCTTCGCTGGTGGGAGCGCATGAGCAAGCGGCGCGCACAGCAACAAGGCCAGCGCGACGAGCGCAACGCTTGCTCGCATGGCCGATGAGTCAGACCGCACGGTGTTCAATCTTGGCCAAGACTGCGTCGTCTCACGGGTCATCGAGGAGGACCTCAAGGGCCAACAGATCGTCCATCAACTCAGAAATGGACGGTAAGGCATGTTCGAGTTCTGGGGCCCATAAAATGCGCCATGCTTCCAGATGCTGGGCCACGAGCATCCAACGACCGTCAAGGCGATCTTCATCGAGGGACACACCTGCGTGCAGCGCCTTGTTTTGGTAGGCAGGAGCGAGGTGCTTACCCGCCTTCAGACCACCTCCATCACCATCGAAATCAATGCCCAACACCGCAAGTTCCGAGGGACCTGCCAAAGCCGAATCAGGCAACGCTGGTGCCAGTGACCGTCGGCCCTCGAGCAAATGAACACGTCCTCCTGCGTTGACCCACGCATGGGCGGTCGATCGAGCAGCCCCTCCACCTCCACGCATGCGAAGGACCGCACCTCCATCTGGACCGCATCCTGCTAAACGAGCCAGGGCTACGACACCAGCCCCGTCGGTCCCTGCTGAGTGTATGTTCCCGGCATCGAGACGCAAGGCATTCACGCTCAGCAGAGCGTGGGAGCCGTCAACGCAATCCCATGCACCCACGAGGTGCTTCAACGGAGAGGTGAGGCTCAGCCACCGCCCTCCTTGAGCGAAGAAGGTGAGCGGAGCGGCTGAAGGCGGCTTTGGTGATTGTGCAATCCGTTTCTGCACAACGCCATGCAGACCNTCCAAACCGAGCCTTGANGACCTCATCTGACGAAGTGCNTCATCCACCGTTGTTGCGTCAATCCTCAGAACATGGGTATTGTCCAATGAAAGGCCATGGACGCCTGCTTCCTCGAGCCGTGCAACGGTCAGAAGGAACAGCAATGGGGATGCGGAGGACGCCACGGGGCTGCCCGCCACTGCGTGAACCAGCAGAGCCACGCTTCTGCCAAAACGCCGAGCGGCTTGAGGCTGTGGGCGACGGGAATCGGCGCATCATTCAAATCAGACCGAGTCGAGAAGGACCCATGCACCCAGCAGCGGCAGCCACCATGAAGGCGCGCAACGAAGGTTCAGGCCTCTTCGGCTTCCTCACCGCATTGGTGACCCTGTACTATACCTCCGTGATGATGGAGAACCTCGAAGTCGCGCTCGGTGCTTACGTCGGACCGAGCATGGCGATCATCATCGTCACCATCTTCGCTCTCTTCTACCAACAGCGACGCAGCGTCAAAGAATTCGAACAAGGTGGTAACTACACCATGCTTGAGCAAACCGTGACCACACTCACACCGGATGGAGAGCGTGTGGAGGTTCCCGTTGATCAACAGGAAAGCCGATTCAACGTCCGCTCGATGATGTTCGTGTACCTGATTTACGCGGTTCTTGTCGGCTCCACTGAAATCCTGGGTGTCGGCCTCATCGGCTGAGGCAACAGCATGCCCTCTGACAGTGCCGCGTGGCAGGCGCTGGCCCGGCAGCAGGAAATGGCTGAGTTAGCCCCGCTGTACGTTGTTCTGCGTCGAGGCATCATCCCCATGGCCTTGGTGGTTATCGGCATGGCCACATGGGCCCTTGGGGCCCCAGATTGGCTGATTGGGGTGGCCGTTGGAGGCTCGCTTGGACCGTTGTTTGCGTTGGAACGTTACCTCTTCGTTCGGTGGGTTTTGAAACAACGCGAGCGGGAATCTTGAAGACCAGAAAGGAGGGACAACCAACATGGAACTCACCATCCCTTCTTTCCTCGATTTTCTTGGGCTGGGCTCCGTCACCGGGATCGACATTCTGTTCGCCAGCATGGCCCTCATCGGCACGGGCCTGTTTGTGCTCTACTTCGTCCTCCTCATCGTGTTCGGATTTGCTGACGGTGTTTTGGAAGGCGCCTTCAACATCGACTTTGACATGGACGCAGGCTTTGCGTTTGAGTTGCTCACCTTGCAGGGCATCCTCTCGTTCATCATGATGTTCGGGATCTTCGGCCTGGCCGTCAATCAGGCCAACGATAACACCCTGATGGCCATCGGCGCCGGTACGGTGGCAGGCCTGATTTCCATGTACATCATGGGCAAGGTCTACCACCTCTTCCGAGGTCTTGAATCCGAGGGAAATGTTGACCACGCCAATGCCGTCGGTGCCCGTGGCGAAGTGTACATGAACATCCCCGCCAACGGCAGTGGCCAAGTGCAGGTGACCTACCAAAACGCTCTCCGCACCATGGCCGCTCGAAACAAAGACCACTCACAAGCCCTCCCGTCAGGAACCCTCGTCAGGGTGGTGGACCACCTCGGGTCCATGCTCATCGTCGAACCCCTTGACCTCAGCAGTGAGGAATGACCGCATCGGCCATCAGGAGTCAAGGTGATATAGCCCCCCAATGCTCCACAAATGAGCACAATGTCCGACCACACTGCTGATTCCGGCTCAAACGTAGCAGCCGCCCTCGGAACCTTGGGTGTCTTCCTTCTGATTGCAGCCGTCGCGGGCGTCGTTATCCTCTACGCCTTCCGCTACAAAATCGCCCCATCTGACAAGATTCTCGTCATCTACGGGTCCGGCCCCGGCCTCAAAGGGAAGACGGCCGACACCGTGCACGGTGGTGGGCGACTCGTCATCCCGCTCATCCAGCACTACGCCTACCTGGACCTCAAGCCGTTGACGATCATCATCGACCTGCGCCACGCTCTCTCCATGCAGAACATCCGCATCAACGTCCCATCGACGTTCACCATCGGTGTGTCCACCGAGCCCCAAATCATGACCAACGCTGCTGAGCGTTTGCTCGGTTTGACCCCGCAAGCCATTGAGGACATGGCCAAGGAAATCATCTTCGGACAGCTGCGTTTGACCGTCGCCTCCCTGACCATCGAGCAAATCAACCAAGACCGCGAAGCTTTCCTTTCCTTGGTGTCCAAGAACGTCGACGCTGAACTTCACAAGATTGGCCTCTACCTCATCAACGTGAACATCACCGACATCACCGACGAATCGAATTACATCGAGAACATCGGTCGCAAGGCGGCCGCTGAGGCCAACAACAAGGCGCTCATCGACGTGGCCAACTCCGACCGAGAGGGTGCCATCGGTGTGGCTGCCGCCAACCGTGACCGCCAGATTGAGGTCGCTCGAAACGAAGCGGCCTCCGCCAAAGGTCAGAAGCAGGCAGAGGCCGACCGCCGTGTGTTTATCCAGCAACAGGAAGCACAAGCGGTGGAAGGTGAGAACGTCGCCCGTGCCGACATCGCTCGCACCAACGCCGACCTGGCAGAGCGTGAGGCAGAGGCCCTCCAGCGTTCTGAAGTCGCCCGCAGGCAGGCTCAGGCTGAAATTGAGCGCGCGCAGTACACCTTGGAGTCCGAGCGGCTCCGTGCTGAGGAAATCGCACGCGAGGAAGTCGCCAAGGCGCAGATTGAGATCGCTGCCGAAGCAGAAGCCGAGCGCCAGCGCCGCATCGCCCGTGGTGAAGCCGACGCAACCCTGGCTCGCTTCCAAGCCGAAGCCGAGGGTGTCCAAGCCGTGCTTGAGGCAAAGGCATCCGGTTATCGGAACCTCGTGGAAAGCGCAGGTGGCGACGCCCGTGCCGCCGCGACGCTCCTCATGGTCGAAAAGATGGAAGCCATCGTCGAGAAGCAGGTGGAGGCCATCTCCAACCTCACCATCGACAAGATCACCGTGTGGGACTCCGGCGGAAATGGCGGCGAGGGCTCGAGCACCTCGAACTTCGTCTCCAGCCTGATCAAGAGCCTGCCACCGGTCCACGAGGTCGCTGGCATGGCCGGTGTCGAACTCCCAAATTACCTGGGCAGCGTCGAAGACCGAGACGAGTGAACGGCGTCCTGTGCCTACCCCTCGAACCGCGGGGCTGGGCCGCTGCCAAGCGGCGCATTGATAGCCCGTCATGGAGGGCTGGGCCCTCATGCCCACCGATTTGGAAATCGCCCGGGAAGCGACGCTTGAGGACATCGCCGCCATCGGATGGAAGTTGGCGTTGCCCGCGGAGGGCCTGCAACCCTACGGCCGACATGTCGCAAAGGTCAGCTGGTCGTGCATCAAGGAGCACCTCGATCGACCACAAGGTAGCCTTGTGCTCGTGACCTCGGTCAACCCCACACCGTTCGGTGAAGGGAAAACGGTGACCACCATTGGCCTCACGCAGGCACTGAACCGCATCGGTCGTGCAGCAACCTGTGTGGTCCGTGAACCGTCCATGGGCCCTGTGTTCGGGATCAAAGGAGGCGCTGCAGGTGGGGGGCGCTCTCAGGTGCTCCCGATGGAGCAGATCAACCTTCATTTCACGGGCGATCTGCACGCGGTAACCTCAGCGCACAACCTGCTTTCTTCGATGATTGACAACCACATCAAACACGGTAACGACCGTCGTTTGGACACAACCCGCATCGGATGGCCACGTGTCGTGGACCTGAACGACCGTGCCCTGCGTGAAGTCGTCATCGGCCTTGGTGGCCCAGCCAACGGGAACGTACGACAAGACCGGTTTGACATCACCGCTGCAAGCGAAGTGATGGCCATCCTCGTCCTTGCGCGCGACTATGCCGACCTGCGTGCGCGCCTTGGTGAAATCATCGTTGGCCCTGACCTCGACGGGAATCCCGTTCGTGCCGACGATTTGGACGCTGCGGGCGCGATGGCTTTGCTCCTCAGGGACGCCTTCCTTCCTAACTTGGTGCAGACCCTAGAGGGTGATCCTGCCTTCATCCACGGTGGGCCTTTCGCGAACATTGCACACGGCAATTCATCGGTCATCGGCGATCGCTTGGCCTTGGCCTGTGCCGACTTTGTGGTGACCGAGGCAGGGTTTGGCTCCGACATGGGGGCCGAGAAATTCATGCACATCAAGGCCCCAGTGGGGCAAAAAGCACCTGATTGCGTCGTGATGAACGTCACTGTACGCTCCATGAAACTCCACGGAGGAGCCTTTGGAGACCGGGCTGGACGACGCCCTAGCAAGGAAGAACTGGAAGCAGAAAACGTCGAGGCCATGCTCGATGGAGCGAGGACCAATCTGGACCGTCACATCCACAACATGTCTGGCTTCGGGATGCCGGTCGTGGTCTCCATCAACCGCTTCGCAAGCGATACCGATGCGGAACTCGAAGCCTTGGCTGACGCGGCGCGGGCGAGCGGCGCATACGACGTGTGTTTGACCGAAGTCCACGCACGAGGTGGTGAGGGCGGGATCCCACTTGCGAAGGCGGTTGTTCGGGCCGTTCAGGACCACGTGGCCGCCGGGCGACCGTTTACACCGCTGTTCATGCCAGATGCACCTGTGATGGAGAAGGTCGAGGGCATCGCCAAGCGGTTTTACGGTGCAGACGAAGTCAGCGTTTCGTCCACGGCAAAGAAACAGTTGGCCCGATTCCAAGCCTGGGGCTACGGTCACCTTCCAGTCTGCATGGCAAAGACCCAGTACAGCTTCAGCCACGACGCCAGCGGCCTTGGGGCACCGAGCGGTTTTACCCTTCCCGTCGCGGAGTTCAGGCTAAACGCCGGGGCTGGCTTCATTGTCGCGATCCTTGGCAACATGATGACCATGCCCGGTCTCCCAAAGCGGCCCGCTGCGGCCGACATGGACATGGACGAACACGGGATGCTCAAGGGCGTTTTCGGGTGAGTCCATGCGCATCCTGCATCGCGATGACATGCGCATGCGGTTGCGGATTGAATCTGAGGATGACCTTTGGACGCTCGCCCAATTCGTTCAACCAAGCCATCGCTTCGGGATGGTTGGTGAGCGTCGAGACTCGACCACGGGCGCGGTGGAAGGGGGCAGGGCCAAGGCATCCGAACGGCGTACAATGTGGATACTGCTCGACGTGCTCAACGTCGAGCATCACACCTTCTCAGACGCACTCCGCATCCACGGAACCATCGTCGAAGCGGCCTTCGATCAGGGTCTGCACCACACCCATGTGGTCGAGGCAGGCCATGAGGTGGAGGTGCAAGCCAACGCAGCATTCAGCCCTATTGACGTGCAGTTGATCGAGGAAGCCGCAAGCGCAGCGCTACGACCGAAGGTTGCGCTGGTCGTCGTGGAGCATGACGAAGTCATCCTGTTCACAGTCGCCCAGCGCGGACTCAAAGAAGGCATGACATGGACCATGCGGGGCGGTGGAAAACGCAGCGATGAGCGCACGTCCAGCGGTGTAAAGGAGGCTTTTCTGAACAACACCGCGAGGGAAATCTCAGCCGCGTTGGTCGGTGATGTCCCAGTGGTGCTTGCCGGGCCGGGACATGCGCGTGACCGCCTCGCCGCGGCGTTGCGGGTCTGTGCACCCGAACTCAGCCTGACTTCTGTGGCGACGTCCATCGGCGGACGCCCGGCTGCCAACGAAGTCATTCGTGAAGGGCTCGCGGGTGCTGTGCTCGCAGATCACGCCGTGTCAAAAGAAACAGGCTTGGTTGAAGAGGCGATGACGCGAATTCATACCTCCGGTGCCGTGGCTTACGGCTTTGCGCATCTTTCACGCGCGGTCGAAGAGGGGGCCGTGGAAACCCTGGTCGTCCTTGCAGACCTGCTTCGTGGAGAAGACGGCCAGCGATGGCAAGCCATGTGCGAGGCCGTCCACGAACTCGGTGGAACCATCGTTCAATCTTCGCGGGACCACGATGCTGGCGCCCAGTTGGACGGCCTTGGAGGGGCCGTAGCGCTGACACGATACCGCGTGGATTGAGCACCGTTGGCATCAAGGGCCACCCCGCGCATTGGCGGATATGCGCGTGGTTCGGGCTGACCCAGAACAGCCCCCGGAGCGGGGAAGCCTCCGCGACGCGCGGTGGCTGGTCATCCCGGGCAACGCATGGAGCGAGTTGCGCCACCTCACCATGTTCGCCGAATTGGACGGCGCTCTCGTGGCCATCGATGGTCGAGGTGTCGATTTGAAACTCGAATTCGATGTGCAACGAAGGGCCGTGCACCTGCTCGTGGTGGACGACGTCATCGAAGCGGCACGCATTCAGAAAACAGCGGGCATCACCAAAGTCATCGCAGGGCACCAGGGTCCGATTGAGGACCTGCTCTGGTGAAAATACAATGGATTGGTGGCCTACGCTCAACCTTCCCCTTGATGTGGTGGGCCCGGTGGGACTCGAACCCACGATCAACGCCGTGTAAAGGCGGTGTCATAGCCGCTAGACCACAGGCCCAACCGGTCCTCGGGGCTTTGGAATAAGAAGGCAAGGGGCGACGGCAAGGCTTTGACCACGATGCGACAGGATTGACCAATGGACGTTGAAATCCAGACCGACGCCGCCCGCCTCGTGAGGCGGCTGCGGCAGGCTGGTCTTCGCATCACCGTCGCTGAGTCATGCACGGGTGGTCTCTTGGCCAGCACCCTCACGGACATCGCCGGTGCCAGCGATTGGTTCGACCAATCATGGGTGACCTATGCAAACGACGCCAAGGCACGCGTGCTGGGTGTTAATCCCGAAACGCTTGAGCGAAAAGGAGCAGTCTCGGCCGAGGTGGCCATTCAGATGGCATCAGGGGCACTGGCCCGATCGACGGCTGACATCGCGTTATCGGTCACCGGTATCGCTGGACCAGGGAACGTCAGCGACAAGAAACTCGGTTTGGTGTACGTCGGCGCGGCTTCCGGCGATTGGAAAACGGCCAAGCGGACCATCATCGGTGGGACCCGCTCTGAGAACAAACTTGGCTTCGTTCATTTTGCCATCCGCGTGGCCATCGAAAACATGGATGCCGCTGTGAAGCGGAAAGAAGTCAGGGCGGCGGAAGACGAGAAGCAGAGGGAAGCCATCGAAGCAGAGCGGGAAGCCCGTCAAATCAACCGGGCTGCAAAAGAAGCCGGCACGCGATTGGACACGGCTTGGCAAGAAACGGCATGGTCGCCTGGCAACGAACCGAACCCCGACGAAGACTTGGGTGACGACGTCGAGTGGTGAACCGCCGGTGACCTTTTGTCTCGTCGTCAGAGACTCCAACCCATGACGGTGGAGTGGGCGACCGTCTACGCTCGGCTGCTCGAACAAGGCTTGCTCGTCATGGGCGCGGATGTGCGTCAGCACATCATGGACCATCCCGATCCACTCGGGCTCGTGGCTGCGGCTCGTGCCGCTGGAATCAGCGGTTTGCTGAATCAAAACGTGCTTGGTGCACTCATCGAAGCCTACGAAGCACGAACCGCCCCATCCACAACCTCGACCGCTTCCAGCGTTGAGCGCCTGCTCGAACAGCGGCCCACGGACTTGGCACGGACCATCGCCCCTTTGGCGGCTCCCACGCCAGTGAACGTGCCCTTGCGCAACGGAACGCCAGATTGGGCGTCAAAGGACTTCCCTGAACTGGCCACGGATGTGGATGTGGACATCACGGTCCACTTCGACATCACGGGCAATTCCATCACCGAAGGAAAAATGAGCGACATCAATGCGTGCTTCAACGATCGGTTGGACTCCATTCGCAAACTGATTGTCCGCAATTCGAAGCTGCCGCGAAAGCCGACAGACATCGCTCGACTGAACGCCGAATCGGGACGTTACAAGGGACGGGACAACCTCGCTGTCGCCATCGGTTTGGTGAACGAGCCGCGCTATACGAAGAACGGCCACCTGATGTGGGGTTTGGAGGACGAAACTGGAGAGTTAGCCTGCCTCTTAACGAAAAAACAGGGCGAAGAGCGCGACAGGGTGCACGAGGAAATCATCCAGACCGGTTTGATGCCGGATGACGTGGTCGGTGTCAGCGGGACATTCTCTCAAAACGGTGACTTGTTTTATGTCGATGACTTGCACTTCCCCCTACAAGACCGCCATGAAAAAACGCATGCTGAAACCGGTGTTTCCGTGGCTTTCCTCTCCGACATTCACGTCGGAAGCAAGACCTTTCTTGAAGCACAGTGGCACAAAATGGTGGAATGGTTCAACACCGACCCGCTTGCGAAGACGATCAAGTACCTGATCCTGAGCGGTGACTGCGTGGACGGTGTTGGGATTTATCCTGGACAAGACCGAGAATTGGCCATCCCAGACTTGTTCAACCAGTACACCGAATTCGCCCGTTTGCTCGACCTGTTGCCCGATTGGGTGGAATGCGTCATGCTCCCCGGAAACCACGATGCTGTCCGTCCAGCAGAACCGCAACCAACGTTTGAGAAGGACATTCAATCCGATTATGGAGCAACCACCTTCGTTGGAAATCCATGCGACTTCAGCCTCCACGGTGTGCGGGTTCTGTCTTACCACGGGAAATCAATCGACGATTTTGTCGCTGGATTGCGAACCGTCACGTATGCAGAGCCCGTGGAAGCCATGAGGCAGATGCTACGTCGGAGGCACCTTGCTCCACAGTGGGGAGGGAAAACACCGCTTTCACCCGAGCCCGAGGACGGATTGGTCATCCGAGAAGTGCCTGACATTTTCGTGACGGGGCACGTCCATGGTCACGAATGTCTTGATTTCAAAGGAACGACGCTGGTGTGCTCGTCCACTTGGCAGGATCAAACCAGTTACCAGAGGATGTTGGGCTTCCAACCGCGTCCGTGCATGTTGACGGTGGTCAACCTCGGCACCCACGCGACAACATCGATTCCATTCGCGTGATCACAGACCGAGGTGTGTGCGTACACCTGCGAGGTCTTTGCCGTGAACCACAGGAACACCTGCTTCCAAAAAAGCCGCTTTTGAGCTCTCTCGGGTGGGGTTGAAGCCGATAAATCGACTTCCTTCAACACGCATGGAGAGGTCCATCTCTGAATCACCGATACTGACCACTCTGGACGGTTCAAAGCCGTGCATGTCGACCAATCGGTCGATGACAGCGCCCTTTCCGGTGGCATGCAGGCGGCACACACCTTCGTCCAGCAACCAACCGTCTTCGTCGAACGTGAAGCCATTGGCGATCCAATCGTCGACCTTCAGCATCGCGGCAATGCTCGAAACGAACAAATCCACACCTGCTGAAACGATGGCCACGTAGACCCCACGTTCCTGGAGATCGTGAATTAGCTCACGTGCTCCCGGCATCAAGCGAGCTCCAGCGTACGCACGGAAAAGATCGTCTTGGTGGATGGGGTCTTGCACAGCCTTCCAAAGCGCAATGTCTGAACGCATGAAGGTCAAATCATCAAACTCCCCGGCAATGAAGCGTTGAAGGTTGGCGTTGTTGTCCGTTCCAAAGTGATCGTGCAGTGTCCGCCACGAGGAAACGGCATCCACAAGGACGCCGTCGCAATCGAACACCACGCATTCCAGTCCGTCCATGCATTAAGCAGGAGCACTCAGACCATCAAGGCTCGTCCCAGTTCAGGGCGGGGGGAGCGCCGAGGCGCTCCCCCCACGCTGGGGGGCTGTGGCCAAATGGCCACGCCATGGCGCCCCGAAGGGCGCACATGGCCGTTTGTGCTTCATCCCGAAACTGCTCACGCAGCGACGTCGTAGGACAGACCGCTCCAGGTGCGGAGCAGTGCGCCCTGACCGACTTCAGGTGCGTAGGACAGCTGGATGGTCACGTCCGTCAGGGGCGTGCCGTCGGCAAGGTGCGTGCGCACGAAGATCGTGTCACCGACGAAGAAGGTCGAAACCTTGTCGTCGCCTTCAGACCGAACAGAGTCGGAGAAGGTCACCAGACTGTCGCTGTTGTAGGGGGAGAACCCGTACACACCGTCGGAGTTGGCCATCTTGACCTCGTACACACCGTCAATCTCAGCCGCGAAAATCTTGATCTCCACGGCCTGCGTTGCCAGTTCAGTCTCAGACTGCTGCACTTCGATCTTCCAGTGACCGGTCTCGGCGTTGAACGCGTCGATGTCTTCGATGGCGAAGGTGATGCGGGGCACACCCTTGACGTCGGTTTCGGCCAGACTGGACGCCCAGACGTAAATCACACCGGAGAGCACCACGGTGATCGCCACCATCAGGATGGTCGCAATGACCGGGCTCACGGCCGTCTCATCGTCAACGAAGCGTGGGGAGGAGTCTTCCTCCTCTTCCTCGTCTTCTTCTCGGCGACCCGCCAGAGCGAGGAGGCCGACAACCATGCCCGCAAGGGCAACGGCGACGATGCTCGGAGCGAACGATGGGACACCGGAGGCACCAATGGTGCGCACAACGTCAGGCAGCTTCTGGTCGGTGATCTCGAAGGATCCGCGGCCGTAATCCGCCTGGTCACAGACGTCGATGTTACCCGTGAGGGTGTTGTACATGACGTTGTTACACCAGTCCTTGTCTTCGAGCACAGGTCGACGGATGCTGTCCGTGCCGTCCTCAGAGCCGTAGAAACCGGGCTCAGCCCAGTAGTCGAGGCCGTTGGGCAGGGTCACCTTGCCGTGGCTGGCAGGCTCGTCAGCGATGAAGCGGTCGTCGACCGACTTCGTCATGTCGCAGGTCTCGTCGACACAGGTCTTCACGTCCATCTCGGCCCACACGGTGGTGGTAACCGCCTTCACGTAGACTTCAGAGTCCACTGTCACGGACTGGCCGTAGGCAGGCGCGTCGATGTAGATTGCGTCGCGCTCCGTCTCAGCGTGGCCGTCACTCTGGAAGGTGATCATCAGCATGCTGTCGTGGTTGTAGGGTCCTTCGTCACCGCCAGCGGTCACGGTCACGGTCACTGGCACCCAGGTGCCGTCCATGACGTTGGACACGCCGTTGAAGTCGAAGCCACTGTTGGCCTCGAAGTAGTAGTCGGGCACCTGCTCAGCCACGTTCTGCACGATGATCTTCACGTCGCGCTTCAGCGAGGTCTGCTGGATGTAGCCGTCGTCGTTGAGGTCGTACGCGAAGCCAGTTGGCGCAGCGGCGCTGTCCGTGAGGTAGAGTTCCATCTCACAGAAGCCCTTGCCGGCCGGGTTGACCTGATGCACACCGCCGTTGTAGAGGTAGTCGATCTGGTTGATCGGAGCGTTGGTGGTGGCGTCCTTCACGAGGTCCAACACGAGCTCGTCACCGTTGAAGGTGAACGAGAAGTAGTTGGTGTAGGCACAGTACGCGCGGCCGTTGTCGTCGAGCTTCGGCAGCAGCGACCAGGTGAGGTCGCTGAGGTCGTGGTCGACGTCGTTCTTGAGCGCGGACAGATCGAAGGTCAGCTCGTTGGCGTCTTCGGTGTCCTCAAGGACACGGATGGTCCACTCGCCGTAGATCAGCGAGGAGTCGTTCGAGGCCCAGTTGATCGTGTCACCGGTCTGGAGGTTCCAGTCGTCAATGGTCGGCGCGTCGTTCACGGGCACCACGCTGATGGTGATGACCTCGTCAACGGCGTTCTGGTTCTCAGCACCGTCGTCGGCCAGGGTCAGCGTGATGTCACACGAACCACCGGCTTCGAAGTCCATGCCGGACTTGCCGGTCACGGTCAAGACCGTGTCGTCGACCATGCCGACGCTGAACAGCGGGCAAGTCTCGGCCACGGACACGCCCCAGGTGTACACCTGGCGGGACGGGTCGTTCTCGTTTGCCTGGTCCTTGATGAGGTTCAGCGCACTGCTGCCGGTGTTGGCAACGTCCGACAGAATCACGGACACGCTCTGACCGCCCACAAGGCTGTCCTCAGGGATGTAGTTCACGTGAGCAGCGTCACCGAAGAGCATCACTGTGTCCACACAGTCGCCGTTGGTGTCGCGCTGGCAAATCTCCGGAGCATCGTTGACGTTCTCCACGATGAAGTGGATCGAGCGGTCGTCCTGGAGGCCGTTGCTGTCGGTCACGGTGAAGTTGAACTGCACCATGCCGAACTGCTCGGCGATCGGGGTGATGCTGAGGTCGTGACCTGAGAGGGTCCAGCTGACCAGCCCTTCAGCGGGCATTGGCGTGTTGCCGTAGACCACAACGGTCTCGCCTTCGTCGACGGCCCAGGTGAGGTCGCCAGCTGCGTCCTGCACGTCGGATGCGTACGAAGTCAGGGAGACGGTGTACGCATTGGAATCTTCGTTCACTGTGATGTTCGCGAGGGCGCTGCCAATTGACGGGCAGGCGCGCTCGATGTCCATCGAGAGCGCGACGTTGTCGGACATGTTGACCGCATCTTCGGTCGCCCAGTCAACGGCACAGTCGTCGTTGGTGT
>PCBQ01000035.1 GCA_002731395.1 Methanobacteriota archaeon | reverse complement strand
AAGTTTAGGTGGTCTGACCGCCGCTACAAGAAGCGGATGCTCAAGACGCGCGAGCGCCACGACCCGCTCGGTGGGTCGACTCAAGCAAAAGGCATCGTTGTTGAGAAGGTCGGCATCGAAGCCAAGCAGCCCAACAGCGGCATCCGCAAGGCCGTGAAAATTTCCCTCATCAAGAACGGTAACAAGCTCACTGCTTTCGCCCCCGGCGACGGTGCCATCAACTTCATCGATGAGCACGATGAAGTCATGGTCGAAGGTATCGGTGGCCGCATGGGTCGCTCGTACGGTGACATTCCCGGTGTCCGCTACAAGGTCATCCAAGTCAACGGTGTCTCGCTAGACGAGATGGTTCGAGGACGAAAGGAGAAGCCAGTTCGCTGAGGTGATTCCATGAGCGAAGAAGTCGTTGAGGAGGAAGTCCGCCCCATTGCCGGTATCGGCACCAAGGTGTTCGGCAAGTGGGACGCAAGCGAAGTGACGTGCCGAGATCCCGGTCTCGCTCCGTACGTCAACCTCACCACCGTGGGCGTCCCCCACACCGGTGGTCGTCACGCCAACGCGTGGTTTGGCAAGTCCAAGCTCAGCGTGGTTGAGCGCTACGTCAACAAGCTCATGCGAACCGGGAAGTACACGGGAAAGAAGCAAGGCGCAATGAAGGCCTTTGAGGAGGCCCTGGACACCATGGCCGAGCGCTCGGGCGACAACCCGCTCCAACTCTTCGTTGACGCCATCTGTTATGCGGCACCGATGGAGGAAATTACCCGAATCAAGTTCGGGGCTGTGTCCCAACCGAAGGCCGTCGACGCATCGCCCTCGCGTCGCCTCGACATCGCCCTGCGCAACCTCGCTGCGGGCGCCGCATCGGGCACACGCAAGTCCAAGCGCACCCTCACGCAGTGCATCGTCAACGAGTTGACGAAGGCAAGCACGGGTGACGTCACGGCGTTTGCCGTCGCCAAGAAGGAAGAAGTCGAGCGCATTGCCGCCTCGGCTCGATGAGCCTTTGCACCCCCTAAAGCGCACCTGTGCGGGCGTGATGTCGATCCAAGCATTCGACGTTGTGATTCATCCAACATTGAGTCAAATCAAGAACGCCACATTTTGCTCCCAGCGATGCCTTTGCGGCAGGTCCGCAGCGCGGCACTTAAGAACCCGGTTCAGGTGGGCAGAATCACCGCAAGGTGGTCGCTATGGGGCGTAAGGAAGACAACATCAAGAAGGCCACAGAGGTCATGCACGATCTCCCACAGATTCGTAACCTCTGCATCGCTGCTCACATCGACCACGGAAAGACCACGCTGTCGGACAACCTCATCGCCGGTGCCGGCATGATGTCTTCCGACCTTGCCGGTGCGGCTCGCGTGCTTGACTTCGACGAACAGGAGTCGGCCCGTGGCATCACCATCAACGCGGCCAGCGCTTCGATGGTGCACACGTACGAAAGCAACGATTTCCTGATCAACCTCATCGACACACCCGGCCACGTCGACTTCGGTGGCGACGTGACCCGTGCCATGCGTGCGGTCGACGGTTGTTTCATCCTCGCTTGTGCGGTCGAAGGCCCGATGCCTCAGACTGAGACCGTGGTGCGCCAAGCCCTCAAGGAGAAGGTCAAGCCGGTGTTGTTCATCAACAAGGTCGACCGTCTCATCAACGAACTTCAGGTCACACCCGAAGACATGATGGCGCGTTTCCAAGAGACCATCAAGAAGGTCAACAAGCTCATCCGCCAGTTCGCACCCGAGGAGTTCAGGAAGTCTTGGCAAGTTGACGTCGCGGCAGGAACAGTGGCGTTTGGCTCTGCGTACCACAACTGGGGCATCACCGTGCCTTACATGCAGAAATCCGGCATCTCGTTCAAGGAGATTTTCGAGTACTGCAACAACGAGGACCAGAAAACCCTCGCGCAAAAAGCCCCCGTGCACGAGGTCTTGCTCGACATGGCGGTTGCTGAATTGCCCAGCCCCGTTCAGGCTCAACCTTACCGCATCCCCAACATCTGGAACGGCGACGCAGACTCCGCCATTGGTAAGGCCATGGTCTCGTGTGACCCCGAGGCTGAACTCGCCATGATGATCACCAAGATCTGGATGGACCCCCACGCTGGCGAGGTCGCGGTGGGCCGCATCTACTCCGGTGCCATCAACCAAGGTGAATCCGTTTACGCGATCGGTGCCGCCAAGCCCGAGCGTGTCCAGCAGGTGGCCATGATGGTCGGCGCAGACCGCATCACCGTCCCGAAGGTCGTGGCAGGCAACATCGCTGCCATCACAGGAATCAAGTCCGCTGCTGCTGGTGTGACCCTGTCCCGTGACAAGGACTTCACGCCTTTTGAGGCAATCCGCCACTATTCCGACCCAGTGGTTACCGTGGCCGTCGAGCCGAAGTCGATGAAGGACCTTCCCAAGTTTATCGACGCACTGCGTTCCCTGGCAAAAGCCGACGCTTCGCTTCAGGTGACCACCAACCAAGAGACCGGTGAAGCTCTGCTCGCCGGTATGGGTGAGCTTCACCTCGAAATCACCGTTTACCGCATCGAGGAAGAACAGAACATCAAGGTCCAGGTCAGTCCGCCGATCGTGGTTTATCGCGAAGGCCTGGAGTCCAACAACAAGGGCCAAGCTTTCGAAGGCAAGTCGCCGAACCGCCACAACCGCTTCTTCATCGAGGTCGAACCCCTTTCCAACGAAGTGGTTGAAGCGCTCCGTGACGGTCACTTCGGTGACGGCACCGTGCGTGACAAGGATTCCAAGGCCACGGGTGACAAGTTCGCTGAGTTTGGTATGAACAAGGACTTGATGCGCAAGATCTACGCCATCAACGGGACCAACGTTCTGGTCAACGACACCAAGGGTATCCAAGGCCTCCACGAGACCCGTGAGCTCATCATTGAAGCGTTCAACGAAGTGTGCAAGAAGGGTCCTGTTGCGGAAGAACCCGTGACCGGCATGATGGTCCGCGTCGTTGACGCCAAGCTTCACGAGGACGCCATCCACCGCGGCCCTGCTCAAACCATCCCCGCCGTCCGAAACGGCATCAAGGGCGCCATGCTCCGCGGCCGAACCGTCATCATGGAGCCCATGCAGAAGGCCTTCGTGTCCGTCCCCAACGACTGGCTCGGTCAGGTGACCCGTGAGGTCACCAACCGCCGTGGCATCATCGAAGACATGCCCAGTGAAGGCGAAGTGACAACCGTTGTCGGTGTCCTGCCCATCGCGGAAACCTTCGGTTTTTCCAACGACATCCGTGCCGCTTCCCAAGGCCGTGCCGTGTGGAACACCGAGAACCTCGGCTTCGAAAAGCTCCCCGAACACCTCTTTGACAAAGTCGTCGGTGACATTCGCACGCGGAAGGGCCTCAAGCCTGAGCCTTACGGTGAAGCCTACTACGCCGAGTGATTCCCATGGTGGCAGAAGCGAGCATTGTCTCGCTTCATGCGGCTCCCGAGGGTGGCGTTCCAAAGCCTTCCGTAAGCATCCTCCGCGTGACGTCCACAGGTTGTGTTGGTGACCGCCAACGCGACCTCAAGCATCACGGCGGTCCAACACGAGCGTTGTGCATTTGGAGCCTGGAGGTGCTTCAAGCGCTGCGTGCTGAAGGGCACCCGGTGCAGCCAGGTGATGTTGGTGAAAATGTGCTTGTCCAAGGCGTGCCCTTCTCCGACCTTGCCGCAGGTGACGTGCTCGAACTCGGTGCCGTCCACGCACGGTTGACGGAGCCTGCTTCACCCTGCCGAACCATCGCCGCAGCGTTCACGTCGGGATCCTTCCGCAGCATCGACGCAAGACAACACCCGGAACGAACACGCTGGTATGCGGAAGTCATCGTCGAAGGTGACGTCCATCCAGCCGATGCGGTGGTGCTCACGAAAGCCGAGCCAGTTGCAGGTCGGTGAACTCCCGTAGCGCCCGCAAACCAGGGCTAGGCGGGATTCGATCAAGGCATGCGTGAGCCGCAGCGTGGTAGGCCGTGGCCCGCTCCCGTCCGTAAGCGATGGATCCGGAGGCTTCCAAGCCCCTGTGCGCATCATCGATGCTCTCTGCGGTGGCTTCCTCGCCTTTTCCAAGCGCCCTGAGCAACGCCGATTTTGCTTCACTTTCGGGTTGTTCAAGGGCGTGGATGACCATGAGCGTGCGCTTGCCTTGCGCAACGTCAGAACCCGCAGGTTTCCCGAGCGTCGCGGTGTCTGAAACCACGTCGATGAGGTCGTCCATCAACTGGAAACACATGCCCACGTTGAGACCCCAGTCACGCATGCAATCGATGGTGTCTTCGTCAGCACCCGAAAGCAGAGCACCCAATTCCGAACACACTTGGAACATGACCGCCGTTTTTCCTTCGATCATTTCGAGATACTTTGGCTCTGTGACGTTGCTTTCGTGTTCGAATTCAATGTCGAGTTGCTGGCCTTCCGAGACCCGCCGGACCATCCACGCAATGCGCTCGACGATGTCTGGAAGCAGGGCCATGTCGAAACCAGGTGCATCACACAGGTGCTCGAAAGCGATGGCCAACATCGCATCACCAGCATTGATCGCCGTGGGAACGTCATAGGCGACGTGGACCGCTGGGCGTCCACGTCGAACCGGATCATCGTCCATGATGTCGTCGTGCACGAGCGTGAAGTTGTGGATGATTTCGATGGCAGATCCTACGTCGAGCAAGCCGCTGTGGGTGTCGCCGATCGCCTTGGCCACGAGCCACGGCAAGGACGCCCGCATGCGCTTCCCGCCTCCTTCAATCAGGTGCATCATGGCGTGTCCCAAGCGTGGATGGCGGGAGGCGGTCAGACGGTCAGCAATGCGGGATTCAATCAGCGGCAGCACTTCGAGCACGGATGTACGGAGGTCCGCCCCAACCGCGTTGGGTAGCATGTGGCTGACGTCCCCGAGGTCGTGGATGTGATCGTCAAACAGCGCTTGATGCTCTTCTTTGGTCTCCGCGTTCCACCACGCATCGTCCATCAAATGTGCTGCGATGCACCGAAACCATGGAGCAACGGGGTGTTCCGGCTCCTCTTCGATGAGCATGTCTTCCAATTCACTTTGGGTGACCCACCGGATTTCAGCCACTTCGTTGGGGTTTGGTTTCACCTCGAGGTCCTTGACCCGACCCACCAGAAGGTGATCCACCTCGCGCTCAATCCACGTTTCGTCTTGCCGCGCTTGGTATCGGAATCGACCAACGTAGGTCAGGTCGTCAACCGATACCGATTGGATACCCAACTCCTGCTTCAATTTCCTGACGGCTGCTCGGCGGACGCCCAGTCCCTCCGCCTCTTCCCGTTCTTCGGGGACGTCGAGTGGGTGGGAGCAGCAGGTGTTGGCCCAAATCCCCGGGAAGGTGATTTTGTCGTCGGCGCGACGCTGCAGAAGCAGTCGACCGTCATCGTTGAACAGCATCACGGAAAACGCACGGTGAAGGGCGCCAACGCCACGGTGCGCGCTGACCTTCGAGGCGCGTCCGATGTGACGATCACGTTCGTCAACGAGGATGATGGCTTCCGCCATCATGTCGACCTGGTCCGCATCAAAACCGTCGAGTGCTTTGGCGTCGGCTTCAGCGACGTCGGTCCTCATGGCAGAGACCATGGGTGTTCGGTGTGGCCTGCAACACTTCATCCCTTCTGCGTTGATGGGAAGCGAGTCCCACGCACGGGACGTCCCAGCAATGCAGCTTCTAGGCGCCCTTCGACTTCACCGTTCACAAACAACGTCTCAATGCCATGCGCAGCGATGCTGCGTGCGCGTTGAACCTTCAGGCCGATGCCCCCGGTCACGTCCATGTCCGCAGCGTGGACACCAACGAACTCAGCCCCATCATGCCAGACCTCAATCAGGTCTTCACGTACGGCTTCATGAGGTGGCTTACGCAACACGCCATCGGCCCCACCCATAGCGAACACAACGCGCAAGATGTTGGGTAATTCAACCGCACATCGGTGCACAAGGTCGTCCCCGGACAAGATGCCGAATTCCGCAGGACCGTCCACTGGAACGACATCGCCCCACGTGACGGGGATAATGGTGCTGGGTTGAAGCGGGCTGACGTCCCCGAGGAAATCAGTTCCTGTCCCGACAGCCCAACGGTGCGGAGGATGCTTGCTGGTGACGAGTCCTGCGCAGTGAAGGGCTCCCGTCACGTGCTCCGCGAGAGCCATCATGTCCGCCCGGACCCGTTCTACGGCCTCGTCTTGATTCGAGCAGCCGTCATCAGCCTGAACGTTTGATCGTCCATCAGCAAGGCCCCAAACCTTGGCGCGCAAATGTCCGAATGAACCTGCGCCATGCACGACGAGAACGTGGACACCTTGTTGTGCGGCGTTTGCAATCTCAATGGCCAACCGCTCCAGCCGATCGGACTGAACGGTGGTCAACCTCGCCTTTTCGGTGATCAGGCCACCTCCAAGTTTCAGCACAACTGCGGGGGCCATGGTGGGTCCACGGCTTTCCGCTTCAAGAGGGTGCCTCGCGAGGATTGAAGACGGACCGCACTCACAGAGCACCCATGGGCGACGAAGCAACGGTTGACGTGTTCATGCGCCACCTTCAGGTCGAGCTCGAGGCCACGGAGTCCATTGCAGACGCTGTTGAACGCGAGCAGCGCCGTCGTCAACTGCAAACTTCGCTTCAGGAGGCGATGCGTTTCCACGCCGCTCATGCCGAGCGTGTCCGCTTGGGCCTGGACCCAACGAAGGTCGTACGCCCACAACAACGCACCGTGGAATCCGAAGTAAGGGAAACCATGTCGACGTTGGCCTCAGGCACCTGTGAGGTCTGTGGGTCTATGCTCGACCCAGAACTGGACTTTTGCCCAGCATGCGGCGCGCGCTGATCACTCTTCTTCGTCCCAGCGGGCGAAGGTTTCCTGGACGATGGGGTCGTCTTCGCCAACGGGATAGAGGGCCGTGGGGGGGACCTCGTCGGTCAAGAACACGGTGGTTCCAGCACGATAGATGGTGTGACCGTCAGCGATGGCGCGGATGGTGTCAACTTCGATGATCGAGGGGCGCCCAATTCGCACGTGTCCAGCCTCAAGCGCATTCTCAATCGTCCGGGAGAGATGGATGTGCTTGCGATCTCCAGATAAGATGCCGAACTTGAGCAGGGATTCAACCTCGCTCGCTTCACAGGGCCAATAGAGGGCTTCTGGGATGTCATCGGTGGGCAAATCGAGTTCAATCTCGATGGAGTGACCGTAGGTCGCACGGATCATTTCGTTCTCGACCTGCCAGCGCCCTTTTTCATCGGCGTTGGCGATGGCTTCGAAGTGCCATGCGCGCACCCAGTGCAGGTGGCGGCGGCTGTCGGCGATGGCCTTGGACAGTTCACGGGTTTCGACCCAGCCGTTAATGTCCATGTCCACATTGAACTTCTCTGGTGCGTGACGCAACACAAGAGCGAGAATTCGGCCAACGGAGTTGGCTTCCCGGTCGCTCATGATGAATTTGCCTTCGTCGTTGCACACCTCGCAGTTGGTCCCGGTGAAGAAACCGTTGTTCATTGAGCAGGATCGGAGTCGACACTGTCGCAGCATGATTTCCCGCCTCCGCGCGTGGTTCATAGCATCATCGGCATCACCCACCGTGATGGTCAAGTGCCGGGGGTGGATGGACAAGCATGGTCGACGTTGCCATGGTCGGTGCAGGGCAAACGCCCTACGGCACGCACCCAGCCGCCATGAAGGACATGTGGGCCGATGCGGTTCGCTCATGTTTTGCGTCGATTGACGGTGACCTTGCCCCCGCATCGGTGGACGAGGTCTTTCTCGGATCCACCGCGTTCGGGGGCGGACAACTTGGGAACACGGCGGCCTACCTTGCAGAGCACGCCGGAATGGCCGGCGTCCCAGCCCGTCGCATCGAGAACGCATGCGCGTCCTCGGGCTTCGCCTTGCGCGATGGATGGGCGGCGATCGCCAGCGGTCGCGCTGATGTGGTCGTGGTTGGCGGCGTGGAGAAGATGAACGACCTCACGCCGGAGCGGAAGCGGTACTGGCTCGGCGTGTCCGGGGACACCGAATGGGAACGCTTGGCGGGCCTGACCTTCCCAGGCACCTACGCCCTCATGGCGCGACGCCACATGCATGAACACGGTTCAACCCACGACGACTTGGTGCACATCAGCGTCAAGAATCACGCCCATGCCTTGGATAATCCAGATGCCCATTTGCGCAAGGATGTCTCCTTCGAGAAAGCCGCCAATGGCATGGTCATCGCCGATCCCTTGACACTGTACGATTGTTGCCCGACCTCGGACGGTGCCGCAGCCGTAGTTTTGGCTTCGGCGGATGTGGCCCGCAAATTGACGGACGCGCCGGTCTGGATGCGGGGCAGCGGGGCGGCCTCAGATCACCTTGCGCTCCATGACAGGCCCAGCCTCACCACCCTTGCCGCCACGCGTTCGGCCGCCTCACAGGCCTATGCTCAGTCCGGATATGCTGCTTCTGACCTCGATGTGGTCGAGGTGCATGATTGCTTCACTGTCGCGGAATTACTCGCCACTGAAGACCTTGGGTTGACCGAAAGCGGCCAAGGTGGCGTCTTCGCTCGTAACGGTGAGGGGAAGCGCAACGAAGGGCGCACCACGGTGAACGGCTCGGGCGGCCTCAAAGCAAAGGGACACCCTTTGGGTGCAACGGGAGCGGGTCAAGCGGTCGAGGTGTTCAAGCAGTTACGCGGTCAAGCGGGGCCACGCCAGGTCCGCGACGCTGAAGTTGGTTTGACGCACAACGTCGGTGGCTCAGGTGCCACGTGTGCGGTTCACGTGTTTGGGAGGTCGTTGGAGTGATTCTGAACGAGATGATGGCCGGGAATGCCCTGATCAGCATCGAGGAGGCTGTTGTCGTCGCTTCAGCCTTTCACGTTGGAGACCGCCGTGTTCATGCCCCTGATGCCGACGACCTCACAATCCTCATCGACGCCCTCGAAGCATGGCGTCACCACGGGCATGAAGGCCCTGTGGAGGTCGACCTCCACGAATCCGAGCGTTCTCTGTTCGCTGCAAGCCTACCGTGGTTGACCGTCAAGGAGGGAGCCGACCATGTTGCTCACCGATTCCAATGCGGAGCGGCCGTGACGGCGCGTGAATCGGGTTTGGATGTTGATGCGGTGTCCGTCCCGTCGGATCTTCGCATCTCGGTTGACGCCGATGCGCATGCAGCAATCAACACAGCGTGGTCCACAGAAATGGGTACCGCCAACGTGTCCCAAGGTGCCTACGTATCCGGCCAAGTCCACGATTTGGGCCTAAAGGCCCGCTTGGGCATGCTTGCCCAAGCCGGGCCTATTTGGCCACCCCGCGGCTCCATGGCTGACGGCGGTGAACCTCAGCACGGTGCTTGCCTGTCCATGGCCGCACGTGTGGTCTCATGGACGCGTCTCATCGCTGCCGGTTGTCCCTCCGAGTTTGCCATACGGGCTCCTATCCTCGGCGGACTTACTTCGATGATTCTCTCGTTTGAGGAGGGTCCTTCTGGCGTGTTTCTGTATGCGGACGGTCATCCGAACGACGTGAACATCGACGATGAGGTCCTCCTGATTGTCCGGCGCGTTTACGCACAAGACGGCGTGCTCCGTTACGGGCGGAAGGCCATTCGCCTCTAGGCATGGACACCTTGAAGTCCGGTCTCGGTTCATCGCAGGGCATGGCTGGATTCAATCCCCGCCGCGGTCGTCGCGAAGCAGCAGACAATTTGGCCGTTGATGAGGAGGGCGATTGCCCACGTTGCGGTGGCGACGCGCAACCCTCGACCATGACCGGATACCTCGCCTGCTCGAAATGCGGATATGAATGGGCGGACCCGAATTACCGGGAACAAAGGGCGGGTCCGACGCGGGACGACCACCACTACAACGCAGGTTTGGTTGATCAATTCAAGCAAGACCTCCAATCGGGTGAATTGCGTGGCATGCTGGGCATTGACAAAGGCCTCTCTGGTGAGCAGGAAGCCAGCCTCAAGCGGCTGGAGGACAAGTGGATGAGCGGCATGCAAGGCCACTTTAACGCCGCTGCAGAGGAGCGAAAACCGTTGATGATCAGTTTCGACGACGACGACAACATCGTTTCCACTCACGTCGCAGCCTTCCACATCCTGACCAACGATTTTGACGGCGGGGAAGAACTCCGCTTGGAATATCCTGGATACGGCACGGAATTCTACGCTTACAACGAATCAAGCCCCACGGGGTGGAAACGCGGCCGCACCAAGGAAGACACAGCGCGCTCCATCACCAACACCATCAACCGCCATTCACGTTTGGTGTATGCGAACCTTGAGGGCAGCAGCATTCAGCTTGAATTGAGGGAAGAAAGCCTCCAAGCAAGCGCTCTCGTGGTGTTTGCTGACGATCCTGGCGGGCAAGACATCGTCGCGGAAAAAGGTGGAATTCGGCTCGATCACCGAGAAATTCAGGTCATTGACGACTACAAGAGCGTGGTTGAACTGGTGCTCGAAGACGGCATCATATCTCCTTCTGAGGACCAACTGCTCTGGGCGATGCGCCAGCAACTCGGCATCGACGATCACCATCATGTGTCCATCGTCATGCAGATGTTCGGCGATCAGGCTCAGAAAGAATGCACGGGATGCTCTGGCATGGCTGAACTTTACCCCGAGCATGCGGCATGGTACTGTCACACGTGCGAAGCGTGGTGCTGACCACAAATCAGCCAAGGGATGGTTCATAAGCGAAACCACGCTCGTGGGCCTATGGCCAAAGAGACACTGTACATTGGAATCGACCTCGGAACCTTCCGTTCCGTCATGGTGTCCTCAGCATCCCACGAAGTGGAAGAGTTGACCGTCATTGGAACCCCGAAGGATCCCGTTGCCCGAAATTTCCTGAAGCGTGACGTGCTCTTCGGCGAAGAGGCGCTCAAGAACCGATTGGCGCTGAACCTCTACCGCCCACTCGAACTCGGTGTCATCAAGGACACCCCAGAAGATCGGCAGTACATCGCCCACTTCATCACCCACCTCATCGGTCTTTCCGATCCAGAGGACTACGACCGCGTTGTCGCCGTCATCGGTGCGCCAGCTGAGGCGAGCCACGTCGACAAGACGGCCATCTTCGACGCAGCCGCGGGCTCCGTGAATGCTGCCATGATCATCTCCGAACCTTTCGCTGTGGCCTATGCCCTCGACATGCTGGAGCACACCCTCGTCATCGATATCGGTGCAGGCACGACCGACTTGTGCCGCGTTTACGGCACCATTCCGGGGCCCGGTGACCAGATGCACACCGGCTACGCCGGCGACTACGTGGACAGCCAGATCATCAAGGAAGTCCAGGCCAAGTACAACGGCGCCCAAGTCACCAAGGACATGGCTCGCCGCTGGAAGGAGCAGCACTCCTTCGTGTCCACCTCGCCTCCTGAGGACCCCATCATGGTGGATTTCTCAATCGAAGGGAAGGCCATGACGCTCGACATCACCGACTGTGTGCAGCGCGCATGCGAGTCCATTGTCGATCCAATCGTTGAGAACGTCAAGAAGCTCATTTCCGAGTCCAACCCAGAGTTCCACGACGAATTCCGTCGCAACATGGTTCTCGCCGGCGGTGGCTCTGGTATCCGTGGCCTCGGCGCCATGATCGAGCGTCGTCTCTCCGACATGGGTGACGTCAACGTCCACGTCGTGGATGACCCTGTTCGTCTGGGTGCCATGGGCGGTCTGCGGCTGTCCATGGAGGTCCCCGAGGACATGTGGAAGAACCTCACCCTCGCGACGCGTTGATNCAACAACCGNAGGTCANCCGTGCNATGCCCGCNCACGAGACGGCGTCATGCCGCTCAAGACGGCAATTCTCGCACTTCTGCATCGTTGTCCAGCCGCATGATGTTCCCGATGAGGTCCGCTTTGCGGGCTGCAGGCACTTCGACCACGGCGACCCAAGCCCCGTCGCCCAACCATTCCTCTCGTTGAATGTCTGAGCGGAGCACTTGGTGAGCACGCCCGTACGCAGAACCGCTGACCTTGAAAGCCAATTTAATCCGCTCAAAGGAAAGCGGAAGAAGCGGTTTCAGCACCTTGATGGCGTCCTTGACCTGAGCTTCAAGCCGTTTGAAGGGATCCACGGAAAATCGGCTTTCCTCCAATGCGAGCTCCAAACGTGCCCTTGGATGGGGTGACTTCGTGCGTGGATCCACCGCTTCAGTGTGGATGTGGTGGAGGATACGCTGGCGCATTGCTTCAACGCGGGCCTTGCGCTGGGCGGTGGTCAACTGAATGCTGCCACGTTCCAGAATGATTCGTGTCGCTTCGGCCACATCTTCGCTGCCAAAGGTGGAAAGGAGGTCCTCCATGGCAGGTCGTTCTCCTTGCCGTGCGTCGTGAAAGACGTCTTCGACGGCCATGAACTCATCGAGGTTGACCGATTTAGGTTCCTCTCGGAAAGCCTCGACCATGTCAGGGTCAAGCAGCACCTCGTATCGCTTTCCGCCATGCTCCCAACGCGCGATAACCGCGTCATCAAGGGAGACCATGCACGGTCACCGCTTCACTCATCGATGGGCTTGAGCCGGTCGATTTGCTTGTTGACCGCAGCTCGATCGAGGACATTGTAGCCGTCCGCCGTGATGGTTGCAACTTCAACCGCTTCTCGGTTTAGGTTGCTGTCGTTGGCGTGCTGTAAGGCCTCGAGGCCCAACTTCATCGCGGCGTTCAGGGTCAGCCCTTCCTTCCACTTCTGCTCAAAGAATTCGATCACGGTGTTTCGGCCGCTGCCGATGGCGCCAGCGTGGTAGCTCTGGTAGGCTCCAGATGGATCGGTTTCGTAGAGGTGAATGCCCTCGTCGTCAACACCGCCGATGAGCAGAGCGGTCCCGAATGGGCGGGAGCCACCGTATTGAGTAAAGGACTGCTTGAAGTCGCAGATTTTCTTCACCAAGACGTCCACAGGGATGGTATCGGCGTAGGTGATGCGGTTGATCTGCGCTTCCACACGAGCGCGCCCCACAAGTTGGCGGGCGTCGGCCACAAGACCGGAGGTTGCCACGCCGACGTGCTCGTCAACCTTGAACACCTTCTCGATGGACTCGGGGATGATCAGGCGCGAAATGATGCGCTTGTCGCAGACCAGCACAACGCCGTCTCGGAACTTCAGTCCAGCGGTGGTGGTACCGCGCTTGACGGACTCCCGTGCGTATTCGACTTGGAACAGTCGGCCGTCTGGGCTGAAGGTGGTAATGCCGTGGTCGTAACCTCGTCCGCTGGGTTGCATGCTGTTGCCTCCAAGACGGACTCGCCGCCTACGGTTGAAGCGCGGGTCCACCCCATTTGAACCCTCTTTCTCAAGGTCAGGCTGATGAAGGCCTTCCACCCCGCAAGAACATGCGCGTTGCCGTCCTCTCGTCTGGTGGGAAGGACTCCACTGCAGCATGGTGGTGGGCCACGTGCAGAGGATGGGACGTGTGCGTCATCATCACCCTCGTCGTGGAAGGCGACTCTCCCATGTTCCAAGTTCCCAACACGCGGTTCACGCAGCTGCAAGCAAATGCCGCTGACGTGCCTTGGGAACACCGCGTGATCGACGGAACTGAAGGTCCAGACTTCGAGGCCCTTGTGGACATGCTCACCTCGTACCGCTTGGATGGATTTGTGAGTGGTGCGTTGCGGTCCGACTACCAGCGTAACCGCTTGGAACGTCTCGGTGAATCGTTGGGCTTGCGCACGTGGACACCTCTATGGCATCAGCGACCACACGACCACCTTCGCGGATTGGCAGCACATGGATTTGAGGTCATGATCACCTCGGTGTCTGCTGAGGGTCTTGATGCGTCATGGTTGGGGCGGACCCTTGACGGTGACGCGCTCGACGAATTGGAAGCCTTGTCCAGGATTCACCGATTCAACGTTGACGGTGAGGGCGGCGAGTACGAAACCCTGGTCGTCCGGGCACCAATGTTCCCCGGGAGGTTGAACCTATCTTGGACCCCTGTATGGGAGGGTCGGCGAGGGCACCTCAAGATGGCCTGATCATGCGATGGCTTGGCGGGCCAAATCGACAGCTTCGTCAACCAATTCGCCAGAAACGCCGATGTGGTTGGCAGGGTCGAACATCGCTTCGAGGTCCTCAACGCTAAACACGGCTGTGACTTCGGGGGTTCGCATGCAGATGTCCATCAGATGCTCCCCGGTCTCGACGGCGGTGAAGGACGCCGTACGCAGAATCTCGTGGGCCTCATCACGACCGATACCGTGAGAGGTCAGTTCGATCATCACCTTTTCTGCCATCACCAAGCCGCGCTGTTCTTCGATGTTTTTGAGGCAGCGTGCTGCATCAACCCACATGCCCCGCAGCACTTTGGCGGTCTTGACCAACACGTCCTCGCACAAAGCGGAGGCGTGTGAGAGCGTGAAGCGCTCCGCACTGGAATTCGCAAGGTCGCGCTCGTGCCAGAGGATGGCGTTTTCGTGACTGGGGGCGATGAACGACCGCACGATGCGGGCAAGGCCGCTCGCATTTTCGCTGGTGATGGGGTTCTTCTTGTGGGCCATCGTCGAGGAACCCACCTGCTTCTTGACGTCAAAGCCTTCACCCGCTTCAGCGATTTCTGAACGCTGCAGGTTTCGGATTTCGGTCAAGACCTTCTGACAGGTCGTCGCCGTGTTGCCCATCCAGTGGACGTACTCGATGTACCGGTCACGACCCACAACCTGTGTGGTCGCAAGTGGGACGCCCAGGCCCAAATGCTCGAGGATGAGACGCTGAAGCTCACGGGCTCCTTCGCCTTGTGCAGCCCCCGTGCCCACGGCACCGAGGAATTTCCCAACGGCGATGCGTGGGCTGGCTTCGTCGAGACGGACGAGGTGCCGGCGGAGTTCGTCCAGCCAGACGGCGGCTTTCAGTCCGAAGGTGATGGGTACGGCGGCTTGTCCGTGTGTGCGGCCGAGCATCACGGTATCACGTTCCCGTTCAGCGACATCCGCGCACACCGCGATGAGGTCGCAAAGCGCCTTTCGTAGGAGCACGATGCTGTCGCGAAGCTGCAGCCCGACGGCGGTGTCGACAATGTCGTTGGAGGTCGCGCCCAAATGGACGCACCAACCTGCATCGCCCGCGGCCTCAGCCATCGCTTTGGTCAAGGCCATGATGTCGTGACGTGTTTCTGCCTCGATTTCACTGACCCTTTGCTTGGTGACAACGTCAGGTGCGGCGATCTTTTCGATCACCGCATAATCCTCGGCTGACACTCGACCCATTTGTTGGTGCGCCCACACCAATGCACGCTCAACTTCGAGTTGACGCTCATGGCGCCCGTCCTCCGACCAGATTTGCTTGAAGTCTTGGCAACCGTAGCGGTAATCCAACGGACAGAAGGCCATACCATGTGGCGTTGTGGCCGCCCCATCAACCTTCGCAGGCTGACATTCACGAGGAGCGTGCGGCTTCAGACGACGACCTCGCTTCACGCATGGCCATTCGAACCATCAGCAGGGCGCAGAAGGACGCAACGAGAAAGCCACCGCCCACAAAGGGAGAGACGTTGCTCCAGAGGATGGCCAAGCCGAGCAGTGACGCGTACGCGATGATTTGGCACACCGTCGACAAGCGTTCCAGCGTGCGACGTTCAGCCGGAGCGAGATTCTGAGCGAAAGAGTCCGCGTACGTGTGGATCATGAAGTAGACCGCTTGGAACGGCAAGGTGACCGCGATGAGGGTCAATGCAAATTCGCGCGTCACGCTCGGATTCATCTCCTGCTGAAGCCCATGCACGAGCATCACGGCCGTGTTGGAGCCAAGGAGGGCGGCCATAATGGTCCAACGTCGGTCGGTGAAGGCCACCGTTGGGGGATGATGACCCTGTTCCATGAACCAACTTGGGCCGAGAGGAGGATAGCCCTTGCGCTTCAGGAGGAGCGAATCAGCAAAAGTCCGAGGGAGGTGATGGCGGCCACGATAAACAACATCACCATCATGCCCACAGGGCCGTACTGGTTCTTGTCGTTGACCGCGGTACCGATGAGGCCGTGCGTTTTGATGGCCTCGCCAAAGGACCCGACTTCCGTGAATTCAGGGGCGGGGCGGCGAGGGATGCGTTCTGCCTTCTTGGTCTCCTTGGCCATGCATCGGTCTCTCGCTGCCACATCAAGAGCGTTCCGACACCGGAAGCGTCTTTCTCCTTCGTCAACCAACGCCGTGTATGGCATCGTGGCGCCCAGCCTTCCAGGCAACCAATGTTCATCTTGCGAGTGAGGCAGGGGCTGGGGCCACCAGTTTGGCCTTGCACATGGCCAAGCTCGTGCTTGAGGACGGGGGCCGCGTGCTCTGGGCGGCTCCAGAGATGCCAGATCCATCGCGCTTTTCGCAAGTTCTTGGCGGGCTTCCTCCGACGGTGGCCACAAGGTTTCACGCCATGAATTTGGTTGGCCGGATGGACTTGGTGACGAACTCTTTGCTTCAGGCAGCGACTTCGCTCCCAAGTGTGGGCTTGGTGGTCATGGACGATTGGGCTCCCACAACAGGAAGGATTCCGAAGGCCTCTTTCGACGCTTTGAGCGGGCTGGCATCAGGATTGGGGGATATCACCCTGCTTGCTACCACGAAACTAGGCACCGACATGGAGGCTGAGGACGGGTATCGGGTACGCTCCGAAGACAGGCTCATCGATGCGGGTTTTTCCTCCTGGACGTTGACGGTTCAGCCAAAGGGTGTTCGCCGTTTAGAGGGGCCTGACATGACGCAACATGTGCGTGTTGTTGACAAAGGCTTGGACGCTGTCTAGTCCTCGTGCTCGTCAAGCAATTCACCCATCATCTCGAGATCTTCATCCGTGGGCTCATCGAAGGCTTCTGGTCGTCGAGCGCCTCCTTCCAACGGATCTTCACCGGCCACCCTCGGTCCGGTTTTTGCAAGGGCAGCGGCTCGGTTCTGGCGGGCCTTCCACACCACGAAAGCAAGGAGTCCAAGGAACACAAGCCCTGCGACTACGGTGACGATGTCGACGCCTGTTTCATCGGCCATGCACTGAAAGGTGCACCCTCTGTTAGGAAGATGCCGGTGAATCAGCACCGTTGATGAGGCGGTTTGCTCTTGATTCGCGAAGATCGGGCATCAGGTGACGGCGTCGATCGAGCGGCGGTTGGACCCAGCCGCTCGGGGCGACCGGTGTACCGACCCAGCGGTCGATGTCCTGATGTGGGCATGATGGACAGCGAAGCCCCTGATTTCTGCCAGAAGATTTCATGCGAATGTTGCACGTTGGGCACAACGGTCGCATTTTGTTTCGATCAGGCCCTGAAACGTGGTTGAGCGCTTCGAGGTGCAGTCCTTTTCGGCCTTCCTCATGGCTGACCAGTCCAAGGCCTTGTACCACATCTCCAGCGACGAGCTCCGCCGCAAGCCGTCGGAGGTCATCCGACGGTGCGAAGGCCAGCCATGTTCCTTCAGTGGTGTCCAAAGCGACATGGCCACCACGAAGGATGTGGACGTCTTCCACAACGGCCTCCACAGCAGGGAGCAGATGGTCACCGCTTCCCTGGTTGGTTTGGAAGATGCACCACGCCGCTGCTTGTTCCGTCCCTTCTGCTTTCAAGAGGTCTTGGACGCCTTGTTGTACAGCGAAACGCTCGGTCCCTCTCAGACCAAACAGGATCGGTGATGCACCGCGTGGGGCAAGCAGGCTGCGGCCTTTCCTTGGATCTCGACATGCCACCAAACGTCGATCATCATCAAGGCGTCCTAAGACCGCATCGTCCAATCGACGCGGTCCATCGTGCCGTTGACGCCATGCGATACCTTCCCATGTGGACACCTCTTGTGGCCATGCCACAGCGGCCGTGGCGCCAATAATGCCGCGTCCTCCTGCTGACCACGTTGCCAAGGGTGCTTCATCCACCCGAACCTCTCCCGTGACAGCCATTCTATAGAACTCTGGAGGCGGCTTTGAATCGAACCAGACCATGCCTGGGTCGCTGGGGACCTGGGTTCGAGACGCGTGGGTTGATGGCGTCCAGAGCCCTCGCAACTCGGCAAGGTGTTCCCGCCAATGCTGCTCAAGCCAAGCATGCCACGCAGGAGCAGGAAGGTCCACGTTGAGTTCAACGGCCAAGGCGGCGTTGCCACGTGTTCTGGCTTCGGTCATAGGATAAAGGCGTACGAGGCAAGGATCCCCTACCACTCCGGTTCCTGTGGGCAGGGACGAGATGAGGTGTTGCATGGTCCACGTGGTGCAGCCTCCTCCCAAATGGTCGGTGTCGTCCAGTCCAAGCCAGCCCACCTACCTCACCTCGTTTCCAGGATCCTCTCGGTCGCTCAGGCGTCCGAGCCACGGCTCCAGACCCACATCACGTACCGTCCGGAACGTACGAGCACCGAAGTTGAGTCCGGCTTTGACGTCTGTACCACGGTCACCGACCATCAGGTCCCCCGGGTGCACATCGGCTTCGGCGTTGTTCATGCGCTGGCGAAGGACACCGAAGCCTTCGTCTGAGCGGAGCAAGGATGCGCCAAGGCTCAACATGCCTGACATTGGCTTTCGGCATGCACATCCGGCCCATGGCACGTGGGGGCAAGCCAAAATCAGGTCCGGTTGAGCGCCATGGGGGGCCAGCATGGCGTCAAACCTGTCGTGGATTTCATGCAGGCGTTCATCGTCCCACAGGCCCCGGCCTACGGCGGATTGGTTTGTGACCACACATAGGAGAAAGCCTTGCTCTTTGAGCGTCCTCAGGGATCTGACTGTACCCGGAATGAGCTCCAGTTCCTCCGGATGGTTCACGTACCCATCGAGGCTCATGTTCAGCACACCATCTCGATCGAGAAAAGCGATCGGTGCGTCTTGACGACCACCCGCAAACGGGCGCAAAGCATGCGCGATTGGCCCGTCCATGCCGGACCTTTTCCACACCAGCCCTTGAGGTTGGCCACTGCACTTCTGCAGGTTGGCTCAACGAGGAGGGTTGAAGATGGACGCGAACAGGGTTGGGCTCATGGCGGGAGCCACGGTGGAATCCATTGGCTTGCTTGCCGCGGGCATGGTTCTCCTTGGCGTCTCCCTGTCCAAACGGAGCTACTTGCATCGTACCAGCCTCCTCGCATGGCCCTTGGTCGGTCTCGGTTTCTTCCTGATGGCCGACGGTTACTGGCAGGAACGGGACCCCGTGCTCACCGTCATGTTAAGCGCCGCGCTCCCCGC
>PCBQ01000034.1 GCA_002731395.1 Methanobacteriota archaeon | reverse complement strand
GATGGAACGCTCATCGATTTGGTGCGGGACTTCATCGTCGTTCAACCGGTTCCATTCTGGTCCGAGTGGTCCATTGAAATCACCTTGCGAAGCTCTGGCCTGACGGCACTCGCAGGTCTCGATTTGGGTGATTCAGAGGGCTTGAACCTCAACCACCGCCGACTGCCGATGGGCGAAGTGGCGGTGCTGAGTGGAAGCGGCCTCGACCAAGGATTGACCTTTGAGTTGATTGCCGCTCCCACCAGTGCACCTTTGTACGCACCCATGCTGGTCCTGCTCGCAACCGTCGCCGTTCTGGCAGGTGGTCTCGCTCTGAGCTGGCGGGTTTCCCGGAACCGCCGTCGAGCCTTGCTGATGACCGAAGTGGTGTTCCTCGGCATCATCGTTCTCGCCATGTTCCTCTTCGCCTACCCTTCCATCTTCGTCTTGGGTGCAGCCGGTTCATCCGCTTTCATTTGGGGCGTCTCAGCGCTGGTCTCCCCACGTACAGCACGACGAGCGAATCGTTCGGGTGCCCGGAACATGAAGAACGTCCCACTGCCCACGTTTGCATGCCCAGCGTGCGGGACGGTGAATGACGTTCCATCCCATGAGCGTCCCCTTCGCATCGTGTGCATGGGGTGCCAGCGCGGGATTACCATCCAGGGGTGAACACATGGTAGGTCTCCTCGGTGATCTTGATTTGGACGATGAACACGTCACCATTGGACTCGAGGACAGCCTTGAGGAGGCCGCACACAGGCTGATCGATGTTCCTGGAGGTGTGCTCGTTGTGCTCGACGATGGAGGTCAGCCACGCGGGCTGATTCGCCCTGATCATCTCCTCCGCGAGGTGCTCAAAGGGAAGGCTTTGCGTTCCAGCGTATGCCGGGATGTGATGCTCTCCGACGTGCTTCGGATGCCGGTGGACACTCCGCTTGATGAAGTGGTCGCGGTCATCGACCAGCGGCAACCCGATGCTGTGGTCGGTGTGGACGATGAGGGGGTTTTCCTCGGCTGGTTCTCCCCTGCAGACCTCGCCTCCGCGCGAGCCAAGGTGAAGCTGCTTCGGTCGTTGGACCGCGCGCGTTCCTGATCACTCGTGAGCGAGCAACAACCGTCGGTCGTCCAGCACAACGGCGTAGCCGATTCGCTCCAGTTGCACAACGGTCCCAGCGGGGTGCTGGTGGGGTTCCAATCGACCTTTGACCTCCCGGAGCCGGTCCTCCTCGGCAACGATGAGGGTAGCGTGTTGGGACGTGTCCACGGTCCAATGGACGATGGGGCGCTGGTCCCGCCGCTCGATGTCACCTGCAATCAAGCGCCCTTCATGTTGGTCAACATCGACCAAATCCTTGAGGCGAAACGACGTTGTCATGCTGTCTTCACGTTCGATGTACACATGGCCTGAAGCGAGGTCATGATGACGGGGGTCTTTCTTCGGTTGGTCTGGGTAGCGCACCAAGGTCGCTTCACTGGGTCCCCCAGAAAGTGGCATACGCACTGCATCGCGAACGAAGGCCAAGCGTGGTGCGGTGCTGTCCACCACTTTCGTGTTGTGAGAAAAGAGGGTGCTCAAGGGCACGGAGATGTCCTTCTGTGTGATGGCCAATTCAAGCCAGAAAGCGCGCAGGGCTTCGGGTTGAATGCCACGTCGTTTGAGAGCAGACAGCGTCGGCAATCGGGGGTCGTTCCATCCTTCATACCGTCCGTTCTCGATGTCCTTTCGCATGGCGGAAGTGGAAAATCCGCCCCACTCGTGGACTTTTACGCGGCCCCAATACATCGTGTTCGGATACGTCCAACCAAAGTGCTCGTACAGCAAGGTCTGCTTCCTCGTGGAATCCATGAGGTCCTTTCCTCGGATGATGTGGGTCACCCCTTGCAGGTGGTCTTCAATCGCGCTCTGGAAATCGAGGAGGGGCCACACTTGATGCTTTGAGCCGATTTCTGGTCGGGGATGTGGATTGGCCACTGTATCTTGCAGGCGTAAGGCCGGCCAGTCACGCAGCGCTGGGTTGCGCTGGTCCATGCCCGTCTTCACGCGGACGACCGCTTCTCCAGGCTTGTATGCGCCGGCGAGCATCCCCTTCCAGCGCGTAATGTGTTCTTTGCTGGGTACCGCCCTGCACGGGCATTCGGTCTGCGCGCTCCGAAAATCTCGGAAGGCTTCCGCAGTGCAGGTGCAGACGTAGCCAAATCCTCGCTCGATCATGACGGTGGCGTGTTCATGGTAGACCCCGATGCGGTCGCTGGCGATGACCACACGGTCTGCAGGTCGGCCCAGCAGCCATTCGGTCTCTTGCTGAATGCTGCCGTAAGCGTCTAGCATCGGGGGCTTGACGACCGTGTCGGTGTCATCGAACCTGAGGATGAGGGTCCCGTTGTACCGTTCTGCATAGGCTCCGTTGATGACCAAGCCACGAGCATGACCAAACGACAACGGTCCATTGGGGTTCGGCGCGAACCTCAGCACGACGTTGCCCTCCTCAGCATCCTCAAGATCGGGAAGTCCTACCCGGCGTTCGGCTTTGGGGCGCTCTTCAAGCAGCTCTGGAGCCATTGCAGCAAGCTCCTGTTGCGCGGCCTCCAAACCGTGGTCGGCCACGAAACCGTTTGCTTCTGTGACGGCCGCAGCGACGGCTGCAGCAAGTTCACGCCCGTGAGGGCGAAGGTCGGCCCGCATGCCCATGATACGACCGACCACAGAACCAGCCACGGCTTTTCCGTTGTATTCGACGGCGTTTTGCAACGCGACAAGGCGCAGAAACGCCAGGGTATCCTCGTCTGGCGTCCAGGCCATGCTGCTCGTGACAGGCTACAGGGGGCCCTTCATGAGGATGGTGGGTCAAACAACCGGTGTTGGACGGAAGTGCCCGACGCGGTGCGGACTGGCATCGGGACATCGTGGTGCGCAGACCAAGCTCGCTTTGTGGTTGCCCACGACCATCGCAGTGTCGGGTGTGGCCTGTTGCCGGACAGCAACTCAGGCAGCGCGCGCTTGAGTTTCGGGTCATTCGGGTACCCCGAGCCGATGTCAATTCCGGTGCGTTCGATGAAGGAACGGACCCATGCATCCCTGGCCACTTTGGCCACAATGCTTGCGGCTCCCACCACTCGGTTTTCAGCGTCGGCTCGGTGCCTGGCATCGATCTCGACAGGCTCTAGTTCGTGCACGGCCAAGCCAGATTGCACGTTGTGGCCAAACCGTGTTGCGTCCACGTCGCAAGCATCGAGCACCAAGCGGTGTTCCCTTCCTTTTTGCCACAGGGCGTGAATGGCTTCGACAAAGCCTTCCACTTCCAGACGGTTCAGACCCTGCTCCTGAACCGCTGCATCAATGCGCATGGGTGTGAGTGGGAGCACCACGATGCCCCACATGTTTTGGTCGGCAAGCCTTCGAAGTTCGTTGTCCATGTGCTCCCTCTGTGCCGGACGGAGGCGCTTGGAATCGGTAACGCCAATCTCATCGAGCACGTGCAGGTCTCTTTCCGGGACGGAGCATGCACCGACGAACAAGGGGCCTATGCATGGCCCGCGGCCTGCCTCATCGACACCCACCACCTGCATGACATCACTCCAAGTCGAGGTCCTCCAGCAACGTGTCGATGTCGCTTCCCTCCTGCATGGGTGCTGCGAGGTTAGCGGCCAGCGCATCCAAGCGTTCCGATGCTGCCTGACTCGTGCGCGCATCAAGGACGATGGAAGCCGCCTCGGTCAACGCTGTTGGCGGGGCTGGGTCTGGAGCCGGGCTGGGATTGGAACGGTTCCTGAACGCTTCCTGAAACGCAGTTGCGTCCACGCTTCGGCTGACTGCAGGGGTGGGTTCTTCTCGCCGGGTGTGGAACCCAGCCATCCAGTCTTGGGCCGTCTCCGGTGGTTTTGGATTCGGGTTCATGGCGACCCGTTCTGCGCGCTGATCTGCACGACGTACGAGAGCCCGATTGAGCACAACGGTCGCGATGCCCACGGCGAGAACAATGTGCCACGTGACCTGCACCAAGCCCCAGACTTGGTGTGCTACCGCTTGGAGATCAAATCCCTCGTCTGCGGAGATTTCTTGCCATGGAACGCCAAGGTACGGAGCGATAATCGTCTCTTGGAACGTTTGCTCTGGGACGTATCTGGACCGCACGCTGAGGTTGACGTAGACCGTTCCGTTGACGTTCTCCTCTGCCGGAAGGTCGAACCAAGCCCTGAGCGTGATGTTGTTTCCGATGGGCAAACCCTCGACCTCGAAGGACCGTATGGGTCCAGCCTCGTCTTCGAGCACCGCTCCCTCGGGCGGAATCAGCCCCATCTCCATGCCATGTGATGCTTTCATGCTCACGATCAAGCCGTCGACGACGTTACCGTCGTTACGAAGGGTGGCCGTGACCGATACCCGTTGGCGCGCGTCCTCTTCTTGGACCACCGAATCAAACACCCACTCGACACGAGGTGCGATGCGAAGGTCGAGGTTTTGCACCATGTCAAGCGTTTCTCCCTCCGGTCCAAGAAAGACATCGAGGCTTGCCGATTGGAAGGCAAGAGCGTCCGGATGGGCCCGCAAGTGGGCGATGACGATGTCTTGGTTACCGCCGTGATTGAGTGCCAACCGTTCGGTCAGGACGGTGATGTTCACGATTCCTTGAGCCTCCTCCTGCAATTGGACTTCAACGGTGGCGGTGTCATCAAAGGTGCCTGTGTTGCGGACGTTGGCCCGAATTTCGCACGTGCGTTCGACCTCCAAATCCTCGCATCGAGCCGTGATGTCGTTCACCTCAAACGAGCGTTGGAGGTCAATTTCACCGACGAGGTCCACCTCTGCGGTTGCGGAGCCGATGTTTGCACGGAGGCGTACGTCAAAACGTCCCTCGTTGACCCAGGGGGCCAGCAAACCCACTTCGATGGTACGTGACGCTCCAGGTTGGACAGGGACCGTTGGGAGGGCACCGAACAGAGCGGCCGTCCAACCGTCACGCTGGAAGCGATCGATAGGTTCGAAACCGTCCACCGTCGTGCCATCAGGATTGAGGGCGATTAGGCTCAATCCCACCGTCGAAGGAACGTTGCCTTTGTTGGTTACCACAACGTCTACGCGCTCGTCCGTCCCCGGCGCGACGGGTTGCGTGACATCCTGTACAGACAGGGAAACACGCCTGACTTCCTCCATGGCCAGGACGAAGGTCCAGGTATCCCCTTGACCGTCAAAGGACGACGATGCGGTCAGCGTGAACGATGGTCCTGTGCCGAACAACGGGAGACCGTCCTCACCGACCACGCCGACCTGAACCCAAGCGCCGATGTAGATGAGTTCGTCGGGGTCGATCGAGACGTTTGGGTCATCGACTTTCACCCCGTTGAGGGTCCAGCCCCATGCCCAATCGCTCGCTGTGTCCATGTGAAACCGAACGTCCTCCGGCTCCGAACCAACGTTGGTCAAATTGACGGCGACTTGGGTGGTGACCCCCTCGTTTACGGTCAGTGTGGATTCTCCCGAGACGCCAAGCACCAACGCAGATGCTGAGCGAATCCAGACATCGATCGTGCATGAGGCAACGGTACCTGCGCCATCGGAGAGGTTGATCGTCATGTCAGCATGACCGCTCAGTGCGGTCGGAGAGGCGGTCAGTGTCGCTGTCCAGGTTCTGGTGCTGCCTTCGGTGCTGTTGGTCACATCTGTGACCTGGACGTCGGTGATGCCCTCAAACGTCAACGAGGAGGGCTCCAGACCGGACTGAATGACGGTAAGCGATGTCGGCTGTCCGGGAACAAGTGGGACCGTATCAGGGCAGGTCAGCGTCGGGTTGTCTTCAGCACCGACATGGGAGAGCGGGAGTGTGCTCAGCATCAGGAGCAGCACCAGCCATGCTGCTCGCATGGGTGAGTCTCGCTCTTTTCGTCCTTCAAGTCGTCGTTCACCTGCCCACTCAGAAGAGCGTCGGGATGGGGTCGCACAGGTGTGGGCCGTCTTCGTTGGTGCGGTTGACCATCATGCTGACTGCCCAAGCGACCACCTCCGGTGCTTCGGGGACACGACCTTCCGCCAGCCACGCATGGAGATCGTTGCTGCTCAACACGACGGGCATGCGTGGATGCACATGGGCGATGGAGGCGGTAGCGTCTTGCGTCAGCAACGCGAATCCTTCCAGTCCTTCAGGGTGCAGCAACCCTGCCAACCACATGGTTTCACCTGACGTGAGGGCGTGGTGGTAGGGATGTCGTCCAACGGGAGACGCAAGCCACTCGTACCACCCTGTGGCGGGAGCAGCCATTCGGGCGGTGCGCATGGACCTTCGAAACACAGGTTTCTCAGCGGCGGTTTCAATGCGCGCGTTGATGGGTGCTTTTCGCATCCTGTGACTTGAGGTGAACCCCCATCGTCCCAAGGAAAGGTGCATCTCACCTTCGTCCATGGTGAGGATGGGGTGGGCGTCGGTGGGCGCGATGTTCCATGTCGGCTCAGGGTCGATATCGGTCATCACGTCCACGTTGACCAAAGCCTGATCGAGACGAACACCGAACGCAAAACGTCCGCACATGGTGCTCACACAGGATCTGGGAGTGCGGCGCCGAGGGCTGTCATGTCGAATTCGGCGGCGTTCATCGGGACGGCCAACTCGAAGGCATCGGCCACATGGGGATCAATCTCCCCAAAGCATCCAACCCAAGCGCCATCGATCATCACACGGGCCGCTCTTCCGGCGAGCCATGGTCCCTCACCGTCAGGCAGAGGCTCGATGGTCATCTTGCTGGCTTCAGTGGCCCCTAATGCGCCCATGAAGGCCTGAATGCGCCCACGAACTGCAGCAAAGCCTCCGCTCGCTTCCGCAGCGAGGAAAGCCACTCGACCAGCGTTCTTGTGGTCCCGGACCACCGTCCCGAGTTCGAACACGGATTGGGGAAGATCATGGTGGCGGTTGGCCGCCAACAACCGCAAAAGACCCGGAAGGAGGTGTTGCCTGAGCACGGTGTGGTCGGTCGTGATTGGATTGGTGATCTCTGTCACGGACCCGCTTGGCGCCCATCGCATGCGCGTGAACTGATCGTCATGGTTGGAGAGCGTCAGGGATTGAACCTCAGTAAATCCAAGCCCGACCAGTGCCGTGCGAACCCGCCGCCGCAGGTGCGCATCTGGGCGAGGTTGGCCATGAGATGGTGCGGTCGGACTTGACGCTCCAAGGTCATCGTAACCGTGACCGATGGCCAAGTCTTCGATCAAGTCCACGTTGTGGAGCAGATCCAGCCTCCAGCGGGGCATGGACACGACAAACGCGTCATCCGTTTCTTCACGCACTTCGCCCCCCATGCGCCGGAAGGCCAACGTTGCTTCATCACGGGTGAAGGACCGACCCAGCAGCCTTTGAATGAGGTCTTTCGGGAGGTGGTGTTGCACAGGGGCACCCGCCGGGTGATGACCATGTCCCGGGCCACCGATGACGTTCACCTGCTCAACGGTACCTCCCATTGCTTCCAGTTGGAGGCACACAAGGTGAAGTGCAGCTTCACAGGCGGCCAGGTCCCACCCCGTAACGTCAACGAACATCGTGGTGGTGGAGGTCGTCACGGTCGTATGTGCTCCGTTGATGATGGGTGGAAATGAAAGCACGTTGTCATCAGCATCGAGGAGGACTGGAACACGTTCCATTCCTTCAAGGAGATGGGCGTACTCTACACCTTTCGGATGTTCACCGAGGATGGCTTTGATGGTCATTGGCTCGTCGGAACCCAACGGGACAAAGCTCGCATCCCGTCCCATGCAAACGGCTCTGAACGGGGCGTTGAGGCAGTCGAAGTCGTGCACACCAATTGAGGCTCGGTACCGCCCTCGACCAATGGCGAAGTGGAGTTTTTCTTGGTGGTCCATCAATCGGCGAATCGCTGCATCTTTGGCTTGTTCACCTTCCCCTAAATTGACGCCGTGCACCAATGCACAAATGATCACGGGACGGACATCGCTGAGTTCATCGTCAACGGTCATGGTGGTCGAAGCAGGTTCGACCTCCAGCTGAGGGCTGACCGCTTCGTCATGGAGGAATGCGCGCATGGCGCGAGCCAGCGTTTCGGCTGACAGAAGATCGGGACGATCTGGAAAAATTTCGATATCAAGCGCCTCCTCATCGCAGCGGTCAATGTCCGTGCCGAGCAGCGGCAGGCGCTCTTCCAACGTTGGGACATCATGCTCATGGCCGGCTTTTGCCATCAGGGCTCGAAGCACGGTTTGCTCGACGCTGATGGTGGGCATGTGTTCACCTCGTCCAATCTGGCAATGGGCGTTCAAACCCAGCAACGCGCAGGCCGCTCATCAAGGCTGCATCGAGCGTCGTTGCCCGGAGGTGGGCGCGCCCAAGCGCATCGATGCTTTGCAGGCCTAAATCCCGGAGATGGGTGGTCATGCCTTTGCGGAGTTGCCGCAGCGTGGCAGCAAGGGCGGCAGGACCATCATCCACAGGCTGGAATATGGCCAATCCAAGACCGCCTGCTCCAAGTAGCACAAGATCTCGCCCGCTTGGCGTCCAGTCGAGTTTGATGCCACTGCGGGTGATTTCGGGATCCAACGTTGCGTTCGAAGACCGCCCTGCAAGTGGGAGCATCGCGGGCACAGGCAGGTCCGGTCGCTTCCCGACGTCCATGAACACTGCACACATGCCGTGCTCAGCCGCCCATCGGTGAATGTGATTCACCCGACCTGCATCGCCCATGAGGGCGAAGGCGGGGGGTTCCTCGCACATCGAAATAAGAAGCACGAGAAGGGCTTCAAGCGAGGCTGGGTCCATGGGTGGAAGATCGCCAAGGTCGATCACCGCCCCAGCTGCCGAGCCGAGGCTGGTCCATGCTTGCACCGTCCCCTCACCAATGCGGAGCATGTCGATCGGTCGCGGTGCTTCGTCCACGAGGAAAGGTTGCTCCGCCAACGTTTGTGCCACGTCTTCCTTCGATCGTTTTGCACGGAGCCGTTCACCGTTGTTGACATGAGGCAGGACCGGCAACGGAAGGGCCAACGGAGCGGGACCGAGCAGCACAGTGGTGTCCACCGATCCTCCTTCCAGCAAGCAGGAGGGCGTGGTTGGCATGAGTCCAAGCCCACCCATCGGCTCCTCACGAGGTGCCTGCTGTTTTTTTTGCTCATCTTCGATGAGGCTTGGCACCAAGCAGACGGCATCGGCAGGAACTTGCCATGATGGATCCTCAATTTTTGCATTGACGTCCTTCAATTCGTCAGCGGAGAGGGGCCTCATGGTGACACCAGGCCCGGGTGCTGGGCACCGCCCATCGATGACGATCATCCCCCCAAGCATGCCGCTCCCTGGGTCGTGATCAACGTCACCATGGATGACAATCAAGCCTCCGCGCATGGCGTTTCCAACCCGTCGACCGAGTTTTCCTCTGATCAGAATAAGTCCGCCGTGCATCGATGCGCCGAGGTCATCGTCACAACCGTCTTCGATGACGATGGTTCCACCTCGCATCGACCATCCGGCCATGGGGCCGACATGACCTTCACAGAGCAGGCGACCATCACGCAGTGCAGCGCCAAACATGCTCCCAGCATCACCGCGGTGGTCGAAGGAGCCCGAACTTCCCGTTGAAACCCATGGCCCAAGAAGGCCGAGTGAGCGCACGCGTGCTCCTTCGGGCAGGAAGGGACAAAGTCCAGACTCCCCTTCTTTTGGGACCTCCGTGCCGTCAGCCGTCCATCCAATTCGGAGGATGGCGTTCCGTTCAATGGCGGTTTCGAGAGCACCTGCCAACTGTCGGTTGATGCCGATGGAACGCTCCATGAGCGGTGTGCCCTCGCCGGCCATGTGATGTCGTTGCGTGAACGCCACATAGCCTCATCGCCGTGAGCAGGGGGTCCGTCGTGCAGTTCATAGGCCCCGTGCGAACATCGCCGCGCATGACCATTAGGGTGGCCATCAACGGCTACGGAACCATCGGAAAGCGCGTTGCAGATGCAGTTGCGGCTCAAGACGACATGACCATTGTTGGCGTCACAAAAACACGGCCGTCCTTTGGATGCGATCTTGCCGTCCGAAAGGGGTATCCGCTGTTCTGTACTTTCGATGAACACGACCGCATCCAAGCCTTTGCTGATGCAGGTTATGCGTGTGGTGGTGGAATTTCCGACTTGCTCGCACAAACCGATGTCGTCATCGATTGCTCTCCGGGGAAGGCTGGAGCGGCCAACCTTGAGCGCTACAAGGCTGCGGGCGTGAAGTGGATCTTCCAAGGCGGAGAAAAGCATGCGACCACAGGTATGTCCTACACATCGTGTGCAAACCATACCGAGAATTTGAACGTGGAAGGAACCCGCGTGGTGTCCTGCAACACCACGGGCCTATCCCGTACCCTCGTTCCTTTGCTCGAAGCCTGTGGCTCCCTCAAGGTCGAATGCACCATGATCCGCCGCGCGGCTGACCCGGGTGACTCGAAGAAGGGCCCCATCAACGCCATTACCCCGGTGCTCAAAGTTCCCAGCCATCATGGTCCTGACGTCATGACGGTTCGTCCAGAGATTGACATCACGTCCATGGCCGTCGCGGTTCCAACCACCATCATGCACATGCACGCCATCGTTGCCACCTTGCCCGAAGGTCATGGCATGACAACGACCAGTGTACTGGAGCTTTGGAAGTCTCAACCGCGCGTNCTGATCATGAACGGCGGCGAAACGGGCATCACCAGCACGGCTGAGGTCATGGAGTTTGCACGCGACATCGGACGCACGTGGGGTGATTTGCACGAGATTTTCGTTTGGGAAGACGGGGTAAAACTCGAAGGCAACAACCTGTACTACTTCCAAGCCATTCACCAAGAGTCCGATGTGGTTCCGGAGAACGTTGACGCGGTCCGCGCGCTGATGGGAGCTGAGGAGGACTGGCGCGCCTCCGTGGCCAAGACCGATGCCGCGATTGCGGCCTTCAACGGACTCGCATGAGGTCGCTCACCTGTGGGAGGCCTTCAAAAGCCGACCATGGCACCTAAGGACCATGTCGGGTCGCTGGCTCGCCGTTACACTGGTTGTCCTTCTGCTCCCGCTGGGGCCAGCCTTTGCTGCCAGCACGGCTGAGTCCAGCCACTTGCAAGTGGAAGAGACCGGCCTTGGCCCGGTGCGTCTTGTTTCGGGAAGCACGGTGACGTCAGAACTTGCACCTGCATCGACAACCCTCGACTTTGGAGGGTTGTCCTTTGACCCAATCAATAGGATGCCTCTCGCTCCTGGGCCAGACGGATTGGCTGTGGTGCAATTTCACCATGCCGACGGCCATGTGCAGATGGCTGCGCTTCGAACCGCTGAAGCCACGGTGCTGGACCATGTGGATCGCTCCAGCATGGTCGTTCGTCTTCAACCCGGTACCGCACCAATGCTTGCTGATGACCCGTCGGTTCGCTGGCTTGGGGCGTACGAGATCGAGTGGCGTACGGACGCTTCCCTTGCAGACGGGTCAGTCGAACGTTATGCGTTGGTGGTGGCGGACGACCTCCGCGCCGATCTTCTTCCTCGACTTGTCGTCGAACTCCTTGACGCCGGGGCCGATGAGGCAACGTGTGGCATCGGTCAGTGCATCATCAGCCTCGAAGGCTTGGAACCTTCTGCGCGGCTCAGCCTCGTCGATGGTCTCGCTCGCGACGGGCGCTTCCTTTGGATTGAACCGGCTTACACAATGGAGGTCCACAACGCGGTGGCTGCGGGATTGGCCGGTGTGGTGGACGTTCGCAACAACGCGGTTTTCACCCTCGATGGGTCTGGGGAGACCATCGCCATCACGGATACGGGTCTAGACCGGGATCACCCAGACATTGTCGGACGCATCGCGGTCATCGACACCAGTTTCGGACTTGACCCGTCCCCCGCCGACAGCAACGCGGGTCACGGTACGCATGTGGCGTTGACCGTCCTCGGTGACGGGACCGGTGATTCTGCTGCCATGGGAATGGCCCCAGCAGCCTCGCTGGTCATGTACCCCCTAGAGCACGACCCCACCGGCGTCTTTGGTCGCCAGGGTTCACTGTACGAAATGCTCAGCGATGCCGATCAATCCACAGCACGTGTTTCCGTGAATGCATGGGGCCTGAACGGTGGCCATGGCGATTACACGTCCGACAGCCGTTCTGTTGACCAGTACGTGGACACCTTTGGTGCTCTCTTGCCCGTGTTTTCTGCGAGCGATGCTGGAGCCACGGGCATCACCCCACCTGCAACCGCAAAGAACGCTTTGGCCGTCGGTGCATCCAACGGTTCGAACCTCCTTCCCTGGGCGGATTCAGGACAGGGCCCTCTTGCTGACGGACGCATCAAGCCTGACGTTATCGCTCCGGGTATGGCGGTATGCTCAGGCCGGGCAGAGGAAGCGCGGTATCCGGCTGGATCGAGCTGTGGTTCCGGGACTCACACCAACGGTGATCCCCTGTACATGAGCCTCAGTGGGACCTCTCAAGCCACGGCAGTTGCAGGAGGAACGGCATCCCTTGTCCGGGAGTACATCCGCGAGGAGGCCGGTCTGACGATGCCCTCCGCTGCTTTGGTCAAGGCCATGCTCATCAACGGTGCGAAAGACGTCGGTGCCGCCGACATTCCAAATGGCGCAGAAGGTTGGGGTCACATCGATCTCGACCGAACCGTTCGCCCTATGGACGGCACCACGATGCTCACCACCTTCCTCGACGACGGCCCAAACCTTCGTGCCGGCTACGGATTGCTGTATTCCTTCGATCTCGACCCGTCCTCGGGCATCGACATCACCTTATCGTGGTCCGATGCGCCCGGCAGTGCTGCCTCCGGCACCACCAGCACCCGCCTCATCAATGACCTGGACCTCGTGTTGGTCTCGCCTGATGGCACACGCTGGCTTGGCAACGATTTCGCCAACGGTTTCTCCACCACAGGCGGTGCAGCTGACGACATCAACAACGTGGAGCGGATTCGCGTTCCGCCCGGCGTTCTCAATGGTGCAGGTGCATGGACCGTAGAGGTCCATCATCGTGGTGGACAATCCCAAGATTTCGCCATCGTCGTGGTCGCTGATGCCTCTGCCACTCCGACCGCAGATCTTGTTGGATTGGAGCGGAGCATCCTCTTGTCCACCGATCAACCGCTCAAGGATGACGTCATATCCATTTCGATGTCGTGGTTGAATCAAGGCACGGCCCAAGCTCCTTCCCACCGGGTCGTGCTCACCGATCTGACCGAGGGCGCTGTGCTGTATGACGACGTGCGCAGCCCTCTTGCTTCTGGCGGCATCGACAGCCACATCATCCTCCACACGTTCTCCACCACCGGGACACACACGTTGGAGCTCAAACTCGACACTGATGATGACGTGATCGAACTCAACGACGCCCAACAGGGCACAGACAACAACGTGTTCACATTGGACGTCGAAGTCAGTGCCCTGGGTGTCCGCGTGATTCCGTATGCCGACGACGGAACACTCCCAGCAACGTCCCAAGAGCGGGATGCAGCTGCTCAGCATGACTTCGATGTCCGAAACAGCAGCGACATTGAGATTCCACTACGGGTGCAGCACGAAGGCACCGGGAACAGAACCGTGACGGTCACCGTAACGCAGGTTCAGGCCATTGACGATGCTCTCCCTGGCGTGCTGCTCTCACCAAAAGACGCGTGGTCGAAGGGTTTGAACGAAACAGGACCCTATGCTGTGAAAGAATATGGCGCGACGGGTGACCACAGGGACCTGACGCTGACGTTGACCGATCTCGATGCCGTGTTCGGTGGCACCGGCCCGGACCGGTACGCAGCATCAGGCACCTATGTGGTGGACGTCAAAGCAAGTTACACGGATCAGCCCTTTGTGTCCCATACCCAAAGGTTCACTGTGAACGTGGGGCGTGTGGATGACGTTTTGGTCGGGGTCTCAGGGACCTTGCTGCCAAATGGTAACCCCATTGCTGCGGAGCCAGGTGGTTCGGTTTCATTTTCCATTGCCGTGATGAACACTGGGAATGCTCCTGCTCGATACAACCTTGCGTGCACGGTTGACCTCGAGGGATGGCAAATCGGGCTCGATGGGACCGCCGCGTCAACGCTTGATTTTGAACCGCTCGACATCCTTCAGGACCTGCCCATGCCGGTCTCGGTGTCCGTCCCCCCAATCGTCGACGGTGCGCCGACGCCTGCTGACAAGGCCGAAGTCGTGTGCACCGTCACCTCGGCCACCGATCCTGACTTTTCGCACGTGGAAATCCTCGAAGTCGGAGTCCTCCCCCAAGCCATGTTCTCAGTGGATGTGTCCATTGATGGCGAGCGGCTTGGTCCGTCCGCATTGGCCGCAGACGTCAAAGTAGACAGCGCAGAGTTGGTGGAACTGGACGCTTTGGTTTCGAACCTCGGAAACGTGCCAGTGGACTTGACCATGACGATGCAATTGGGTGACCCAAAGTGGGCTTATGATGCAGAAATAGAAGGAGTCTCTGTCGATGAGAAAGCAAGCATTCCTCTGACCTTGCAACCCGGCTCAACAAAGACGGTCACCTATCTCCTATTGGTGCCACCGACCGCTGAGCAAGGAGACGCAAACACATACCAACTCAAAACGCGGGAAAGCGCTCAGTTCTTTGTCAGCAACACCACCAAGTTGGTGGTCGCTGAAGAATTGGAATACGTCTTGACTCTACCAGACAATGCATCCGTGTCCGTAAACGGTGATTTCACGTTCCTCGAGGTGGACATCGAAAACACGGGCACAACGCTCATCGGTCTGACATGGGCGGTCGGCTTGGTTCCCGACGGCTGGTCCGTCGCCTTCTCAAATCCGCCAGAAGTGATTGCCCCTCGAGAGGTAAAGACCGCACGTTTGGGCATCATGGCACCACCGGGAACTCCGGCGTCCGCCAACGCACTCGAGGTGCTCATCGACGTGTCTGCAAGCAGCGGCAACCAGTGGCTCAACATGAGCGAACGGCTTGACGTTGCGGTCCGTGAGACGATGCATGCGACCCTTGAATCTGGGGTGGAAGGTGCCTTGCTGGATTTGGTCCGCGGCACGGCCGTGGATCAGGTGCTCACCGTGGTCAACACGGGGAACCTTCCGTTGGCGGTTACTTGCGATGCGCGTGTTGAGAACAGCGACGGTGAAGCCATCGATGGTTGGGAGGTGTCATGCACGGAGGGACTGAGCGGACTCAACGTTGACGCAGACGGGACCTTGACCGTCTCCTTCACACCCACGGAAGACGCGCCTTCGGCCCGATCCATCCTCGTCATCGAGTTGTTGTCGACGGACGGTACGGTGGTTGGATTCACCAGCGTCGAGGTAGCACCTGCTCCGGCAGGGAACAACGGTGGGTTGTTTGGTGTGCTGCCGAGTTGGGCGGCTGGTTTGGTGCTTGCCGGTGTGCTGTTGGTGCTTGTCGTGGTCGGCCTCCGTGTTCGTGGTTCTGCGGTCATTCCAGACATGGGTGAGGACATCCTCGCTCCCGGTGCTCATGGGCAGGCGGACACGGACGGACAGCGCAGGGCAGATTTGCTCGACACCGGCGTGAAGGATGAATTGACGTCTGGGGCCGTGAGCGAAGCGGAAATTCAAGCCGCCTTGGCGCAATCCATCGAACCGCTTCCGACACCAATGCCAGGTCCCGCCATGCCCGCAGGTCGTCCGCCCAAGGGGGCTGTCCCGAAGGGGCTGCCACCGCTCGGTGGTCCGTTGCCCGCTGGTCGCCCGCCTCAAGCAAAACCGTTGCCACCTCTGCCGTCACCCGCTGTTGCGCCCCCGCTTCCCGCTTTGCCTCCGGCACAGCCGTCTGTTCCTCCTGTGCCTGCCGAGGGGTTGCCTGAAGGTTGGACCATGGAGCAATGGCAGCATTACGGTCAACAATGGTTGGTCAAGAACGGGCGAGCCTGAGCGCGACGTTGAAAGCGACTTCGCCCATCCTCGCTCATGGGCAGCATCATCCTGTTTGGTCCGCCTGGGGCCGGCAAGGGCACGCAAGCACAACGCATCGTAGACCGCACGGGCCAGCCGCAGGTCTCGACTGGCGACATGCTGCGTGCCGCGGTTGCTGCGGGTACGGACGTGGGCATTGAGGCAAAAGGGTACATGCAATCCGGGGCTCTTGTCCCAGATGAGGTGATCGTGCGCATCATTCAGGAACGTTTGACCGAACCTGACGCAGCCCTCGGCGTGATGTTTGACGGGTTTCCTAGGACCATCCCACAAGCCGAAGCATTGGATCGCATCGAAACCATTGACGCCGTGATTTCCATTGAGGTTCCCGACGATGAAATCGTTGGCCGTATCACGGGACGGTACACCTGCAAATCCTGCGGGCGCGTTTTCCACGACCTTCATCTTCCCTTGCCCAAGACCGGTTGCCCATGTGGTTCGTTCGAAGAGCTTCGCCGTGCGGACGATTCAGAAGCAACGGTTCGCGCTCGGTTGGAGACCTACCACGCGCAGACCCGCCCCGTGGCTGAGCATTACGACCGTGCAGGCGTTCTTCACCGCATCAACGGCGTGGGTGACGTTGAAGAAATTTCCAACGCCATCTTGGCTGCCCTTGGGGTCGAGTAAGCATGGCGCGACGTCGGCGAGGCCGCGCAGGGCGTCGTCGTCAAGCGGCCAGCGCCTCGGTGACCATGCTTGTCCAACGTTTGGAAGCCCGAACGCTAGGCGATCCACTGATGCCGGTTTTGCTTGACCACCTCCGTCGCGTTTGCCGCCGTCAACGCATGCCAATGCCCCTTCCTTGGCGCCACTTGGTCTGCCGTGGTTGCCATGGAGCCCTGCGCCCGGGTTACGAGGCCCGGATCCGAATCAGGAACCGCCAACGCATCACGACCTGCTTGTCGTGCGGTCGTGTTCAGCGCTACGGACCCTGGTCCAAAGCAGGTCCACAGGAGGATTGAAGTCGCATCGTCCGCGCCAACGAGGCATTCCCATGGGCGACATTCCAAACCACATCCGCCGTGAGGCGGCCTCAAAAGACGTGAAGCCCACCGTGCGGGTCGGGCGCTCAGGCTTGACTGAGGCGTTGGTCGAAGAAGTGGACGGACAACTTCGGCAGCGATCCATGGTGAAAATCAAGGTCAACCGAGGCGTCTTCGACCGCGAGAACCTCGCGCTTCTGTGGGAGACCTTGGTTGAACGAACGGGAGCAGAATTGGTGCTCTCTCGCGGCAATGTCGGTGTTTTGTGGCGTCGCTGAAGGCCATTCCTTGGTAAATTTGGACGACAATGGATTATAGCGTTCCGTCGGCCCGACAGGGCATGGGCCTCCTAGCGAAACCCTCCCGTCGTGCCGGTCATCGCCTCGCCTTGCTGACTTTGTTGGGCGTTGGGCTCTTGATGTTCATCGGCCAGAGCATGGCGGCCGGAGCCGGTGGTGGCGAGAACGACATGCATCTTGAGATTCACATCAAGGCCGGGCTCGAATCTCAGGCGTTGCTCGTCGGTGGCCTGATTCTCCTGGCCGTATACGCGATGATCATCACTGAGGTGGTGGAGCGTACGCTTGCAGCCGCCCTTGGTGGCCTCGCAGCGGTACTCGCGCTGAATTACTACTCCGAAGAGGCAGCGCTCAGCCTCAAAGCCGTCACGACGATGATCGATTGGGAAACCATCGGCCTCCTGCTGGGGATGATGGTCATGGTGGGCATTCTTTCGAACACCGGCGTGTTCGAGTGGTTCGCGGTTGAAGCCTACAAACGCAGCGGAGGCGACGTTTGGACCCTCACCGTCATTTTGTGCCTCGTGACCGCTGTTCTGTCCGCATTTTTGGACAACGTGACGACCATGTTGCTTCTGACGCCTGTCACCATTCAGTTGGCGAGGGTGTTGGACCTCAGACCGATTCCGTTGCTGATCGCTGAAGTGCTGTTCTCAAACATCGGTGGTGCCGCCACCATGATCGGTGATCCGCCCAACATCATGATTGGCTCAGCTCTTTCTCCGGATGCGATTTCCAAGAACCCAGACCCCGCGTTGGCGGCTTTGGCCGACAGCGGAGTGACGTTCAACGATTTCATCATCGAAATGGGTCCTGCCATCCTGATGTGCATCGTGCCCGGACTGATGATGATCCGCTGGCTTTTCCGTGAAGAGTTGTCTGGCGTACGTCACCGCGACGTCGCTGAACTCGAACACAGGTATGGCATCAAAGATCCGCGTGGCCTCAAAATCAGCGGTGGTATCCTCGCTTTGGTTATCCTCGCCTTCTTCCTTCACCCAATCTTCCACATTCCGGTCTCCTGGATTGCCCTTGTCGGTGGCGTGGTGATGCTGACCGCGACCAACCCGCACGAGATCGAGGAGCCGCTCCACCATGTGGAGTGGACCACGTTGCTTTTCTTTGCCGGCCTGTTTGTCCTCGTCCACTCGCTGGAATACCTTGGACTGATTGGATGGATCGGCGAACAGGTGACGACCGCCATCGGCTCCTTCAGCGAGGACATGATGCTGCCCGCGGCCATCGTCATCATCCTCTGGGTGTCGGCCATCGCATCTGCTTTTATCGACAACATCCCTTACACGGCGACCATGATTCCTGTTGTCTTGGCGATGTGTGCGGACCTCAATCTCCCACTAGAGCCCATCATTTGGGCCCTCGCCTTTGGCGCTTGTCTCGGCGGTAACGGGACCCTCATCGGTGCTTCTGCCAACGTCGTGACGGCAGGTCTCTCGAAGGAGGCCGGCTATCCGATTTCCTTCAACGAGTTCTTCCGTGCAGGTTTCCCAGTGATGTTGGTCACCACGTTCATCGCGATGATCTACTGCCTTCTCGTGTATGTGGTTGGCGCTGACAACCCCGCACTCTGGAAGTTGGTGCTTCTCCTGCTCACAGCCTTCAGCCTCATTTGGCAATTTTCCAAGGGCATGAGCTCCGGTTTGACGCCGATTGAATCGCTTGGCGACCACGGGCTCGACGAAGTCATCGAGGGCGCGAAGAACCTGAAGAAGACCTTGCTCGGCAGCGAACAAGAGTGAACCCGAAGCCGCCGTCTTCATACGTCACCTCCGCCCCCTCCAGAGCGGAGGCGCCGTATGTTTCAGTGCACAGCGTGTGGCCTCCTGAGCGTTCGGAACACATCCTGCCCGGGATGCGGTGGGATGAGTTTCATCGATTTGGAGGCCGAAGACAGCACGTCTCTGGACGGCTTCGGTGAGGTGCCAGGCCTCGATGAAGCAGCATCTGCATTGCATGAAATTGCGCCTCCCCCGGAAGAAGATCCGGTCACGGAGGAGGAGCCAGAAGGTGACCTTCCCTTCGGATTTGGAGGCATGGCACGGGCTCATGCGCCGTCCCTGCCGTTCGGTTTTGGGGCATCCAGCCTGGGATTGTCCTCTCTGCACACGGACCGTCGTGCGGATCAGCTGTCGGGTGAATCAGCACCAGTGAATGACCCCACGGTTGAGGGCGGTTCAGATGAGGTTCATCAGACCGGCTTTGAAGTCCGGGACGCTGAACTCACGCCCGATTCAGAGCCACCGGCACAGTCTGGTCTGCCCATGGTGCCCGTCGATGTTCCTGAAACCTCTCCGCCCGAACCTTCCGCCATGGAGGTGCCAAATCTCTGGTCAGGTACGGTGGTAGATGTTCGAAGTGTATACGGATTGGAACGCACCTTGCAACCCAACGGTACCCCTGCTGATGACTTGTCACCGCAAGCACCGGCTTGGCCGCCCTTCGCGGTCGTGGCCCCAGAACCCGCCCTTTTGGATGGCTTGTTGCGTGAACCGACGGTCGAAGCCTTCCGTGCTCTCGCCAACGAGGAATGGGGCCTTGCACAAGAACGGTTCGAACTTGTCCTCGCCACTGGGATTGACGGAATCAGCCTACGGACTGCAGCCGGCATCGCATGCATGGAGATCGGTGACGACAGAGCCGCAGGTCTCCACCACCTCAAGCAGGCTGCGAAGCTCTCCAGCGGCAACCTGACCACCCTTCACAACCTCGCTTTGGGCATGGCCATGGACGGTCGTGTCGAGGGCGTTGAGCGGATTTTAGCCACGGTCGAGAACGTCCCTGATGAGGGTGGATTTGTGAGCCGAATGCACGATGCTCGCAGATTGATGAAATCTTCATCGGCCTGAACGAGGGACTGGAGCCGATTCTGGGGCGTTGAAACACCCCGATGGGTTCTTATAGAGAAGGCAGGTCGGGTGGTTGCTTAGCACCTCGGCATGCGTGCGTGTCGGGGGAAGGGCTGAGGAGGGCCGTCCCTCGGGGAGGCGGTCTTCTGAGGACGCCGCATTGGCATGACTCGATAACGAAGGGTTATCTCGCATGGTGCAGGTGCACACATGTGATGCTACAACCCAACTGGAGGATCGCTTGGCTCGAGTGCCGAAGAAGGTCGTGACAAGCTGCGAAAAGCTGCGGGGAGATGCATGAATATCTTGGATCCGCAGATGGCTGAATGGGACTTCCTGGTACTTCGGTATCAATCGCGATGCGATAGGGAACCCCCCGAATTGAAGCATCTTAGTAGGGGGAGGAATAGAAATCAAAGAGATTCCGTGAGTAGTGGCGAATGAAAACGGAAGAGGACAAGCCGAATCCCGACTCGAAAGTGAGGGAGATGTGGGTGTCGTTTTTTTGCCTACGTGAGAGAAGGTGAGGTCGCCTGGAATGGCGCGCCAAAGAGGGTGAAAGCCCCGTAACCGTACCTCATATGGCCACGTAAGCGACAAAGAGTAGCGTGCGTTGGAAATCGCGCGTGAATGTGGGAGGCAGAAACTTCCAATCCTAAATACAGCTCGAGACCGATAGTTGACAAGTAACGTGAGTGAAAGCTGAAAAGAATCCTTGGCGGGATGTGAAAAGACCGTGAAACCAGTTGGGTACAGGCTGATTGGGCGTGAAAGCGATGATATGAGCAGCGTCCAGTCGTGCGT
>PCBQ01000033.1 GCA_002731395.1 Methanobacteriota archaeon | reverse complement strand
GTCGGTCACGGCGTGGTGGACGAGTTGGTGTTCCTTTGCCTCTTGACGGTGGGCGTCGAGGTCCTCCAACCCTTCCACGCCAAGCACCACGATACGTCCGTGCTCGCTTCTCCAGCGCTCAAAGAGTGCAAGGGCCTGTTTTCTGGCCTTAAGGCTGCACCCTACCGCGGCATGGGCCACTTGAGCGGCCGTTTTCCCCGGGCTCATCGCCAAATCTTGCCGGACCAAGACGGCGAGGGTTGTGGAATCAGGTGAGGTGGACATCGGCCTCGACTCCTGGCATTTCGAGGGCATCGGGCACGTTCACTGGAGTCAACATGCGCACCATCAGGGAACCCGTCCAGAGCATGATGACCGTGTTTCCAAGGGCGTGACTCAGATCGAAAGGCAAGCCCATCCACATCAAAGCAGGCAACTCAGCAAAGCCAACACCGCCGCCAAGCAGGGAGAGGTTGGTGATGAAACCGAAAGGCAACGCAAGCAGGCCCGCCAAAAGCGTGGCGCGGCCAAGCAGCAGGCCTTCGTCTTGGATGAGATGAGCATGCGCGCCGGTCACCGCAACCAAAGCCCAGCCCACGGCTTGGAACAAAGTCCAGTACCCGTCACCGAGGACGGCGTTGGAGAGCATGGTCACGAGGATGGCGAAGGCCACACCACGTCGCGCCCCGAGGGTTGCGCCGGCCAAAAGGACGGCTACGGTCACCGGCTGAACGTTGGGCAAGTTGGCCATGAGAACACGAAGCACGGCCACCACAGCGACGAAAGACAGCAAAAGAACACCGTGATGGCGCGTCATTCGCTTGTCGCTGAGCAGCAGGAGGGTCGCGGCTCCGAGCAACACGACGTCAAGCGCCAGCGCCGCTGCGGGGCTGAGCACCGGGCCGTGGACTCCGACGCTGGCGAACATGCTTTGTGGGACGGGCCGGGCTCCTTCAAGGTTCACTCACGCCAAGCGCCAAACGAGAACAGAGGAAGATGGCAGCGCGTAAGCGTCAGCCCCAATCATCGGTCGAACGTTGTTCACTTCGTAGACCCATCCGTCCAAGGTGGTTCCGTTGATGGCGGTGACCCACGTCCCGAGGGCATGGTCCTCTAAGGACACGGAAAGACCGAGGGAATCTGCCGCGACCATGGTGGCTTCAAGTGGGGTCGGCCGAGGTTCAAATCCACCAAATGCGAGGGTCTCGTTGGGCAGTTCGAACACGACGACTTGCCCACCCCTCCACGCTTCCGGCCAGGCCTCATCCCAAACCGGCTCCCCTTCGGACTGCGGTGCTTGATCCGCCCACAAGCCCATCAGTGCCGGCATCAACGCCACCAAGGCGATCAGCAGGAAGGGCGAGGACCATCGCAAAGCGCTCAGAAGGCCACGCCGGTAGAACGCCGTGGAGCCTGCAAGGAAGGCCGTCATCAAAGCAAGCGTCCAAACGATGGGGGACTTGTCAACCGATTCCTGTGCGACCTCCAACGCAGGACTGCTCACCAAGGGGCAGGAGCTGTCGTTGCTTTGCACATCGACAACCACGTGCCCGGCGTCCTTCACCAGCAACCAACCTTCACCGCACAACACCGGAGGGGCCGTGCCGTATCCGCGAAGGTCCGCGCCGAACGCAACATCCGCTGACTCAGACGTCATTGCGAACGCGAAAAAGCCCCCCTCTGGCGCATTGACTGAGCCTGTCAACCAGCCGCCTTCGAACCGAAGCGGCCCTTGCACCGGAGCGGTCGAAAGCCGAGTCGCGTCCCAACCACCTTCGGTCCATTGGAGCACGTAAACGCCGCTTGCGTCAGCGACCACTGCAGTGGTGCCGTTGAGGGCCACCGGCATCCCAGGTGATGCTCCTGAGGTCAGCCGGTGGGCTTGTGAAGACGGGGTGGGGTGCTGGCCTTCGTCCAATGGAAGCCATTGGACCATGCTGGAGCGTTGCGTTTGGAGGTGCACGAGCAAACCCCCGTTGATCGCCAGTGGTGCATGCCGGATGGCGCCCTCAAGTTCGATGAACGAAGGCGGTTCACCGGGCGTCCAACTCCACAGCCGACCGGTTTCATCTCCGACGTGGACCGTGCCGTTGATCATCGTGCCTGGATTTCTCCAACCGAGGCCCGTTTCAGCGGCGTGCAACAACGTCCCGTTGCTTGGGCAGCGCAACTCCACGCCGCCTCGCGTGGTGATGAGCAGCCCTTCTTCGACCACGACGGGGGTCGCGGTCAAACCCCATCCTTGGACCGTCGTGTTGACCTGCCACAGCGGAAGGCCTTCATCCGGGGAACGCGCTTCGAGCAGGCCGCTCGACCATGCGATGATGACCTGTTCAGGCCACGTGCCACACGCGGAGGATCCTGCTGGCATCAGTACCAAATCGGCCATGTCAGGTTGCATGGTCGCTTTGCCTTCGATGACCCACTTCACCGCACCACCTTCTGCATAGGCACGGACCATCGGCGGTGAAGTGCCATCAAAAGTCCCTGAGGATCGGATGAGCACGTGGTCGTCCACCACCAGGGGTGAGGTGGACACATAGCCTCCGGGGACCGTCAGACTTGCTGAGGCAAAGGGCACGAGAAACAAGGCGATAAGCACCAGCACAAGCGTGCTTCTCACGGGAGCACCTGCTGAATGGCGGCTTTGAGCCGTTCGCTGACCTCACGGCCGTCGGCACCCTTGGCTGCACCCATCACGACGCCCATCAGCGGTCCGATGGCGCCGAAACCCCGCTCCTTCACGAAGTCGAGGCGTTCGGCGATGATGTCAGCGATGATGCCGTCGAGGTCAGCGACTTCGGTGGGCACGTGGCCTTCGGCCTCGGCCCATGCTGTCAACGTTGTTCGGTCTGCTCCATCGGGGAAGAGAAGCACCGCTGCCTTGACGCCTTCACGTGACAACGCTCCTTCCTCGCGCATGTCGATCAGGTCCCCCAAAAAGATGGCCGGCGCTTTTTCGTGCTCAAGCATGAGGCTGGCGAAAGCTTTGGCGGGGCGCTGGCCGAGGTGTGCAAGGAAACGGTCGTCCAACTCACGCGCCAAGATCTGCTCGCATTGGTCGTCGGATAGCCCAGTGGGCGACAAACGTTCGCGGCGTTCCTCGCTGCTGGGTGGAAGATGGCCGCTCAGGCGAGCCCACCGATCCGCACCAAGCGGTAACGGCGGCACGTCGGTCTCTGGGTACATGCGCGCACCACCGGGCAGCGGGCGCATCGGCCCGGTCGTGCCGTCAAGCGGCGCCCCTTTGCTGACGGTGACGTTGCGCACCTCACGCGGCAAGCGATGGTGCGCGAGCAGTGCACGGTCTCGAACCGCTTCGAGCGCGAGGGCGGCTTGCCAGTCTGGAGCCAGACAGAGCACGAATGCATCGTTCTGTGAAAGCGAGAGCGTCGAGCGAACACCGTCAACCTCGGCCTCCGTGATACCGTAGGCCGGAAGTTCGTCGCTGTGGAAGACGCCGCGTACGCCGGCGAGTTTCGCGGCTCCTGCGAGCTCTCGTCCGAGCCGAGGCAGCTGAGCACCTTCCTCATCGAGCGTTTTGGTGCCAAGCAGGCCGGCCATGCCCGGAAGCGACAGGGCAAGCATCACGTGACCTTGTGCAAGGCCGCGCTCGACCATGCCTGAAGTGCTCGAAGCAAAGGCGGAAGACACGTCGTTGAGCACGTCAGGGAACCGGGCAGCCACAGCTTGAGCCACGCTCGCCTCGAGATCAGCGTCGTCCAAACGGCGGTCGGGAGGAAGGGGGGCCTGCCCGGCGGCTTCGCGGAGGATGTTGGCCAACCGGTAGAAGTGGAGCTGCCGGGCCATTTCAAGGCGGACGATGCGTGGAATCCATCCAAGGTCTTGGCACCCCTTGATCTCCACACGGTCGCCGCAGGCAATGCTGACGTTCAGGTCTTGACGGATGGAACCAAGCCCACGACGAACGCGTCGCGTGCGACGCAAGACACCGCCAAGTGCACGCGCCGTCGATTGCGCGTGATCCGGAGTTTGCACGTCCGGAGCGGTGGCGATTTCGATCAGCGGCAGTCCAAGACGGTCCAAGTTGTACGCCACACGCTCTCCAGCTTCGGTATTCAGGGTGCTCAATTTGCGCGCGCTGTCCTCCTCGAGGCAGATGACATCAACGCCGACCGGGCCTTCTGGCGTCTGCAAGGTCCCGTCTTGAGCGACCAACGTGGTCCGCTGGAATCCACTGGTGTTCGAGCCGTCAACCACGGTCTTGCGCATGGTTTGCATGAGATCAACCGGGCGGGCCTCCAACAGAGCTGCGACCGTGAGGGTCACGTCAACGGCGTCCTCGTCGAGCGGGAGAGGAGGTCGCTCATCGAGTTCGATGAGGCCAGCATTTGGTGATTGAACGTACTCGAAACTTCGGCGGCGCTTCGCTTCAAAGCGTGCAGCCACGTCAACAGCGCCCCCTTCTCCGCGGGCTGCGCGAAGGCGACGGCGGGTCCTTGGCCATGCCTCTGGCACGGTGTCCTCGGTGACGTCATACAAGATACCGGGTTGACGGGAGTGGAGTTTTCCGGTGGCCAACTGCTGGTGGACCTCAATCCCGCACATGAAGCCCAAGGATTCTGGGTCCAGTGCGTTGGCATCGCTCACCTCGCCCTGGGGCTCCGCCATGCACAGGCCACGCGCAGGTCGGATATGAGCGCCACCGTTGGCTTCACGCCACCATGAGGGTGTCGTAGCCGCGTGGTCGGAGCAGTTTGCCTTCCGCAATCAATCGCTCGATGAGGTCTTCAGCATCGGAGCGAGAAAGGCCATTCCGATCGAGGTCGTTCAGCACCTCATTGAGGTCAGCGATGCCTTGGTCACTGTTGGCAGCGAGGTCGCGAACGGTGTCGAGGATTGTACGCTCCTTGCTTCGCGCGGTCGTCTTCTTGCCCGTTTGGAGCGTGGTCTCATCGAAGTCGTCACCCATCAATTCCATGCGCCAAAGTTTGGTCAACCGGAGCGCCCGCTCGGCGTCCTCAACATCGACGGTGTCCGACAGGCGGATGCGTGCGCTTGCTTCGGCCAGCCTCGAGATGCCCTCGATGGCTCGAGCGGTGATGGCAATGCTGTCGGAAGCTGGGCCGCCTTGCTGCCGCGTTTCCACGTAGTACGCCACCAGCATTTCGCTGGCCTCCTTGGTGGGTTCGGGCTGGACGTTCCGCTTGGCGTAGGCGACATACTTCTTGACCAGATTCGTATCGAGGATTTCCTCGCCCTCGTTGTTGCTCGTGGCTTGGCTGACGCCCCGGCTCGGGTCCAAGGCCGTACCCTCGGCGATGAGCGTCTCACTCGTGCCTGAGGCACGCGTGGAGAGGATATGTGCGGCGATGGCGGTGTCAAGTTCGGTCTTCGGCACGTCGGTCATCACCCAGATGACGTCAAACCGAGAGATCAACGGTGGAGCGAGGTTGATCTGTGCGGTAAACGGGACGTCCGAAATCGGTTGGAAGCGCCCCGCCTTCGGGTTCGCAGCGGCCAGCACCGCACATCGGGTTTGCAGGCTGGCGTTGATGCCGGCCTTGGCGATGGAAATGCGCTGCTGTTCCATCGCTTCGTGCATGCTTGAACGATCGCCGTCGTTCATCTTGTCGAATTCGTCGATGGCCGCGAGACCAAGATCGGCCAGCACCAAAGCACCGGCCTCAAGCGTCCACCGCCCGTCGGCATTGGCGTCCTGCACAGCAGCGGCTGTAAGACCCGCAGCAGAAGCGGACAATCCGGACGTGAAGCGGCCTCGGGGCGACAGTTGAGCCATGTAGGAGAGGAGTTGCGACTTGGCCACTCCGGGGTCGCCCATCAGCAGAATNTGGATNTCGCCACGGCTCCGCGTGCCGTCGTCGTTCTTCCTCGAAACNCCTCCAAACAATTGGAGCATGAGGGATTGCTTCACGTGGGCCATGCCGTAAATCGAAGGCGCGATTGANCGCGTGAGNACCTGATAGATGTCCTTGCGTCGGGCGAGGTCCTTGATTTCACGAACCTCTTCCTCGGTGATGACGATCTCCTCCAGAGGAACGTTCTGTCGCTCCAAAGAGTGGATGCGAAGGAAAATGTCGAACACAGGGGTGTCCTTGCCGCCCTTTCGCTGCGAACGGATGAACAGCACGCCGTTGGCCTTGACACGATCACCGGGGTTGAGTTGACCGCACAGGTCCTGCTCTGCAATGCACAGGATGCGCTCGGGCTGGATGCCGCCGCGCATCTGTTCGGGCAGTTCCTGCAGTTCAATGAACTGGGTGTTGATCAGGCTGGAATCACGTTCAACCAGCGAGAATCGCGTTTCTCGCGCTTTTCGGTCGCAGCCGCCGTCGATGGGATCGCACAACATGGGCTGAATGAGTTCCTGCTCGTTGGGTTGGTGCACGGTGCTGAGGTGCCCACACGCAGAGCAGCGGAAGGTGGCGATGTAGATGCGAGGCCGCACCCCGGAAATCTTCGTGGTCACCGCGTCGATGGAGAGCATCTGACCGAGGTCCTCCGCACGAAGGTGGGAAATCGCGCGCGTTTGGTCCGAAGGCAGGTGAACAATGCGAATGAAGGGGTCCATCGCGCCGTGGCCTTCGTCCACCAGCACCTGCTTCACCGCTTGCTTCGAGGCCTCGAGGTGGAGGTCGGGTTGGACGAGCAGGCTCTGGGCAAAATCGAGGTCCCAGCGTTCGAGGTCACGGTACGACACCTCGACGCTCTGTGTGTCTGGCCACTCGACGGCGAGGTTGTGAAGCGCCTCATTGAACAGGTCACGCAGCAGCGATTCCCAGCGGGTTTGGAGGTCGGCTTCGTGCATCGGAATCATGGCCACACCTCCGGACTTGGAAACTCCACGTCCTCGGGACATAAGCACTTCCCCGCCGACGGACCACCCCTTGGCTTCCACTGGAGATGGTGGCTTCGCGCACGGCCTCGTTCCTGCCGCAGGGCGCGGTTCCTTTCCCCAGACGCCGAGCGGTTTGGACGTGGACGCATGGCCCTCTTCAGGCACGACCTGCCTTGAGGGAGCATTGATGGGACGCGTGCAACACCTCCGTGCATGAGCGACGCGATGGACTACGCCAGTGCCGGGGTCGACATCGACCTCGAAGGCAGCGCGGTAGCGTCGCTGATCGGAGCCTTGGGGCGAAGCGTCCGGGTACCGGGCACGCCAGGCGCGCCGGTGGACCTGCCCGGAGGATTCGGAGGTCTGCTCGAGTTCGGCGACCACTTGCTGGCGATGGCCACCGACGGTGTGGGCAGCAAGCTGCAGATCGCCTCGAGCCTCGATGCATGGGGCGGCGTGGGCATCGACTGCATGGCGATGAACGTCAACGACCTGTTGTGCGTTGGTGCAGAACCCATGGCTTTCGTGGACTACATCGCGGTGCCCAAACCCGATCCTGAGGTCCATGCTGCCATTGGTGCCAGCCTCGCCGAAGCGTGCCGCCGCGCCCGCGTCACCCTCGCTGGAGGTGAAACCGCCAGCCTGCCGGGCATCATCACGGAAGTCGACCTTTCAGGCACCGCCCTCGGCTACATGGGACGTGACCAAGCCATCACCGGTGAGCATGTGCAAGCCGGTGACGTGCTGTTCGGTTTACCTGCCTCGGGCATCCACTCCAACGGCTACAGCCTGGTGCGTCGCATCATGCAGCACGTCGGCGCTGACCTGACCGCTCCTGCCCCCTTCGATGCAGAGGTGGAGGGCAGGCACATCGAACGCTTCGCGACACAGGACGGGGAAGCACCGACCCTTGGCGAAGTGATCCTGAACCCGACCCAAATCTACGTCGATCCCGTCATCGACCTGCTCAAGCACCTCGATGATGGGCACCTTGGCGGCCGCTCAAGCGTCCGTGGCCTCTGCCACGTGACCGGCGGCGGCCTGTCCAACCTTTTGCGGCTGCACCCCACCCTCGGTTGGCGCATTGACGCACCTTTGCCCGTGCTGCCCGAGTTTGCGTGGCTGCAGGAGGCCGGTGGCGTCGAAAC
>PCBQ01000032.1 GCA_002731395.1 Methanobacteriota archaeon | reverse complement strand
CGAACGGCACCCAAGCCTTCGAGAACGTTGACCAAACGGAGCATGATGTCCGTATCTCTGCCCCAACGGTAACGGAGGACCCGGACGTCCTGTGCGTTGGTCGGGGGAGGCGTTCGCGTGGCGGTGACCAACCTTTTGACGCGGGCAATGAATCGTTTTGGTGCCTTCAGGTCACGAAGGATTTGTTCCACGATGAGTCCCTCATGGTCGGAAAGGAGCAGAGCAAGCCGCTCCTCACCGAATCCACGTTCACCCCGCAAGGCTTCGAGCCCCGCAGCGGCAGGATGTCGGTCGATGAGAAGATCCTGTAGAACGCCGTCTTCATGCATCATGGTCAGCGCTTGATCGGCCAGCGGCGCATCGAGCAGCCTCGAGAGTTCACCCCAGACGCGCTCAGAGGGAATAGCAGTCAGGCCAGATGCTTGGTTGCGCAAAGCCGCCCTCAAAGGTCCGTCGATGTTCCACGTGGCATGATGCGGTGGAGGGCTGGCTGCGAATCTATAGACACGGAGGACACGCAAGGCATCCTCTTGGAGTCGCTCGTCGGCCATTCCAACCGCCCTGAGCCGACCTGCGCGGAGGTCGCTCCGGCCCCCATGAAGGTCAATCAACTGACGGGTTTCCAGATCGATGGCCATGGCGTTGATCGTCAGGTCTCGGCGAGCGAGGTCAAGAGCGATGTCGGTGACGAGTTCGACGCCTTCTGGACGTCGCCCGTCCACGTAGGTACCGTCGATGCGCAGGGTGGTGGCTTGGAACGGTTCGACGGCTCCACTGGCCTTGAGGGTCACCGTCCCAAAGGCAGAACCGGTGTCGATGGCCATCGCTCCAAAGCCCTCAAGCATGACCGCAGGTTCAACATCGACCGCCAGGTCAACGTCATGTGGTGCGCGTCCACGGTCTGCCAGCACGTCCCTCACGCAACCACCGACCAGCCACACGCGGGATCCGAGCGTGAACAACCGGTTCACGACTTCGCGAAGCCCGTCAGGTGCACCCATGATTTTGTCGAGCCAAGCCTCGGCATGAGGCGGGAGCGCCGGTACGAGCGCAGCGCCCTCACCACCGACCATGGCATGTCCTTCTCCGACTCGACATATCCTTATCGCACGGAAGAGAGCGACAAAGGTGCAACTTGGTCCCGCCCTCATGGACCTCGGTGATGTGCACCCGCATGAGGCCACGGCTCCCAGCCGTGTTCGGAAGAGTGCGCATATGCACGTCCGCTGGGGAGCGATGCGATCTCGGCTTGTGGTTGACGCCATCGATCATCTGGTCCTTGACGGGCACCACCGATTGGCGGTGGCTCATCGGCTTGGCCTGCTGTGCGTGCCGGTGCTTTTGGTGGACCCTTCCACCCTTCGCGTTGAGCGTCGTGGGACGCAAAGACCGATCACCCATGCAGAAATCGTGGACCACGTTCGGACACGAGGCGTCATGCCTGCTCGAAGCACGAAATATGACCTGAGCGGTCTTGCTGTGGCCTGCGATGTGAGGTTGGACCGGCTCAGGCATCCTGCTGTCGGCTCGCCGTGATGCGTCGCCAGAGCGCGTTCCCCTTGCCTGAAACCTCCACCTTGCGATGGTCTGCTGCCGCGCGTGCCATGACGGTGCACCGCCGGAGGCCACCCTCGCGTGAGGTCAAGACCTGCACCTTCTGATTTGCGCAACGGCTGAGGGCTTGCTTAACGTGCTTGATTTCGGTGATCCTGCGGTCGTTGATGGCCACGATCTCATCGCCAGCGTCGACGTGATTTCGAAGCGGCGAGCCCTCAAGGTGCGTGGTCACGACGACTTTGCCTTGACGTGACCGAAGGCCAATGCCGAGCCAACCGTCGTGCTCTTCCCCGTCTTCCTTTGGCGCCAAGTTCAGGCCGAGGGTCTTGAGCGTGGACGCGAGGGGTGGAGCGCTGCGCGTCGTCATCAGTTCATCGAGCATGCCACCAAGCCTGCGGCCCCCTTCGGTTGAGGTCAGGGCTTGACGCAGGCGTCGGTGGTCGACGCCTGGCTCCTCAGCATCAACCGCGTGGCGACGCAAGGCTTCGACCATGACGTCATCAAGCCCGCGCGCTCCCCGTGTGCGGCGGCGCAATTCAACGTCAAGGGCCATCATTGCAAACTCGCCTTCAAGGTAGTAGTTGATCCGGCGCTCGCTGGACCATGCGGTCCGTTTGTACAGGTGAGTCCATGCCGATTCGCTGGATTCTGCCAAGGATTCGTGCGCTGCGCCATGACGGTTGAGATGGCGGTTGACTTTGAGGTTGAATTCCTCCCTCCAGTTCTCCTCCGTCCACGCGCCAGATCGGAGGCATATCAGGTCCCCAAGCCATGACGTTCCGCCTTCAAACCACCACAACAGGGGTGAGGGGATTTCTTTGGAAAGGTCGTATTCAAGGTACACCTTGGGTCTGAGCCGTTTGACGTTCCATTGGTGGAGGTACTCATGGCTGAACAGGCTGATGAGGTCCCTGTAGAGGGCCTTCTCTCCATCGATGAGTGAAGCACGGGGCATCATGGATGTTTGCGAGCCAAGGTGTTCGAGTCCCCCCCTCATCGTGTCGGTCAGGTGGAGCACAGTGAGGTATGGGTCCTTCGTCGGGACCCCAAACAGGGCGTGATGCTCCTTGATGATCTTCGTTGCATCCTCCACGAAGCGGTCGATCATGTCGGAAGAAACAGGCAGGCCCGCGCTGTCCCAGATGTTCAGGACATGCGGTCGTCCGTCCACGTCCCAGGCTCTGCTGGGTCCAGCATTGGCTTCAATGATGCCGTCAAGGAAGGCATCACGGTCCGGTGCGTGAAAGACGTGGCCTGCAGAGGTGCGTCCCTGCACGGCTTCGAGTTGCGTGTAAGGGGTCCATGCGTCGGGCAGGTTCAGGTGCACCTCCGCACCTTTCGACCAATCCGCATCGTCGGGCAGGTACCACGTGAACGGAGGCATCAGGTGAAGGTGGCCGTCGTCGAGGTGTGTGGATCGAACCGTCATTTCGAGCGCCATCACTTCGTGTTGAATCCGCACGCGTTTGACGCTGGGGGGCACCTTGACCCTCAGGCGATGGGGGTCCGGGCGTTGCCATGAAAGCACCTGCCCGTTTTCATCGGTGGCTTCGATGCCGTCGACGTACTGCACCGGATCGCGCAAGGTGTAGGACCCTGGAATCCAACGCGGAAAACTGAGGTCGACGCGACCTGTTGGGAAGGGGCCTTCCAATTCAACCGCAGCGAGCAAGCGACGGCTACCGCCTTCTGTGGCGTCGGCGTGGAAGGTCAGTCCGCTGGACATGGTTGACAGACCGGTCATGGCCTCTATTGACCTTGCTCGTCAGCGCAGCAGGAGCAGGGCGACGAAAACGAGGGAGAGGGTCATCAGCATCACGGGGAGCTTCAGGCTCCCACCACCTTGCACGGCAGCATCAGGGATGGTGCTGAGGGATTTCCTCCCGTGGCGGATTCGGGAGGGTGGGAAGGCGTCTCGCAGGACGGCCTCGACCCTGGGGCGCAAGGTGGGGTCCTTCGAGCGTGCTGAACCCTCACCAACAATGAGTTTCAGATGGTGGTCCGCAGCGAGGTCGACCACCGTCGACACGACCCCTTCCACGTCGGTCAGGTCGTGCATGTCGATGCGCCATCCGGCCGCTTCCTGGCGTGCATGGCTGAGTTGGCGCCAGCGGCCTCGCCCCTCGTCATGGGCCGCGAGCCGCGTGCGTACGTCGGCTTTCACCCGATCGTCCGTGTTCGCGGGCTCAAGGTTGAGCAGGAGGGGCAACAGCACGGCGAAAAGTACCGCGAAGGAGGTGCCTGAGAGAACGAGGTGTCGGCGGAGGTCTTGCGGGTCTTCGACCAGTGAGGCGGTGAACGCCCCCGCCGCACCGTACGCTGCGATGAGGATGGCGCCGCCGAGCACGTCAGCAAGGCGTTGGCGTTTCCTCTTCGCCATGGTCGCTGCCAGCCATCGCTCAGGCATGGACCTTCGGGCGAGCATTCATCGCCCTCCGGCGATTTGGTTGAGATATGGCCAAGGGCGAAGCACGGGACCGCGAGATGCGGGTCGGTGCGATGATTTTCGGCTTGAGCACCACCTTATTTCTGGCCATGTTCATCGCACCGCTGACGCTGCCCACCGGTACAGTGCCGGAGCTTCACGGACGTGCAAATGCCTTCGATTATGCCACGGAAGACGGTGCGCTCAGTTACGGGAACCAGCCGCGCTATGACGCCCACACCGACACCATGGTCAACCCTGAGGTGCATTTTGCTTGGACCGAACTGCCCACAGCACACGCCATTGCCTACGCCTTTGGCGACCTCAACTGCCACAACCTCGCAGAACGATCGTGGACGATCAACGGCAACCAGATGCCGGTCTGTGTTCGGGATTTGGGCATCTTTGCTGGATTGATGGTGGGTGGGGCCATCGTGCACCGACGATCCATCAACCGATGGACCGTCACCGATACGGCACTTTCCGTTTTGCCGGAGGCATGGCAGGAAGGCATCTATCACCGACGTTGGCGCCATGTGGCGTTCTATGGCATTGGAGCGTTGACGGTGGTGCCGCTTGGCGTGGACGGTTTTACCCAGTTGTTGACCGACTACGAATCCAACCCCTTGACCCGGATGTTGACAGGGATCCCCTTTGGCACGGGGCTTGGTTTGCTCTTCGGTGCACTCCTGAACGCTTCTCCTGAGCTTTTTCGGAACGCATCGGACGTGCGCCTGCCTGGTGGCGCACGCTTTCTTTCGACGGAAGCAGAGTGATCAGGAAGGCGGGTCCAACCGCCACCAGCCTTCCAGCTGCGTCGCGTCTTCTGGCGGAGGACAACCCACATGGCCGCTTGACAAGAGGCTCAACCGTGCCAGCACATGGTTGACCGCCTGTTCTGGGGCTTCTTGGACCACGCTCGCCATCGCCGTCGCCCACGACGCCTTTGGGTGCCCTTCCCGCCATGCTTCCAAATGTTCGCGGAGGGGCCAAAGGGCCAAGGCAAGGCGGCCTTGAGCGAGGTGATCGTCGCTCAGGCGGAACATCTGACCTTCCGCAAACTTGACCTCGTTTTGCTGGCGGAAAATCCAGCCCTCTCCGATCAGCCATTTGACGAGCCGACGAACATGGCGAAGAGACACAAAACGCACCGGGCCAAGGGCGTGGTACAGGCGTCGCACATCAGATGTGCCGTCCATCAAGGACAGGGTACCGATCACGCTCCATACCGACATGGCGGTGAACCGCCGTGGTACGTCGTGTTCCAAAGCGCTGCGCTCGGGCCATGACGCCTCCGCCCGTTCCATCCACGTGGCCGGAGAAGCACCGTTGAGCCAGCCGTGCAGCACAGGTTCGCTGCTGACGGGCATGCCCGGCAAGCGCTGTTGCGCACTCATCCCTTCAACGAGGCTCGAGATGAGGTGTCGATCGACGGTTTCGGCGTCAACGTTGTGGGGTTCGGGTCGGGTGCGCATGAAGTCCCGGACCGTTTTCCGCAAGGCCTTCTCCAATTCGTCGAGGCCGCCCTCGTTCAGCACGGGTCCAGCGATGGTGCAGCGGTCAAACGGCCTTGGTGCCTGAACTTCCCCAGAGAGCAAAGAGGCAAATCCAGATCGAATTTTCCTTTGTATCTCTGAAGTTTCGAAATACTCCTGTTTCGCGCTGGTCATGCGCAGCGTTCCGCTCTGAATGCGCCGAATCGCGCGTTCTGGGTCGCAATCGATCCACACCACGAGGTCAGGGACCGCAGCGCCCTCGTTTAGCGCGGCCACTTCGTCCAAACCGAGGTCGCCGACCACGCCTTGGTACACAAGAGACGAGTGGATGTTTCGGTCCGAGACCACCACAGCGCTGCGCTCAAGGCGAGGCAAAATCCAACTTTTCGTGTGGTCGAGACGGTCTTCGGCGAACAGGGCCGCCTCCTCAGCCGGCGTCATGTCGCCTCGCTGCACCGCTTCCAAGGCTCGCCGGCCCGCATCGGCATGCCGTCTTGGTTCATGCGTGGAACAAATTTCAGCGAAGGGGTATTTCGCGAGGATTTCGTTCAGCAGACGAACGGCTTCACCCTTACCAGAGCCGTCCCCACCCTCAACTGAAATCAGGTACACCGTCGTCCCCCTCCCAATCTCGGAACTGCTGTTTTGAGAACGTCAGCAGGATCATGCCAAGCAGGATAAGTGCAGGCCCGAACAGGATTAACCCACGGCTGAACAATCCGATGCCGGCCAGATATTGTGTTCTGCGGTACTTCTTGGCACGACGCACCTCAAGACCTGCGAGCAAACCGACCCCTCCAGTCAGGATGGTTGCGATTCCAATCCCGGTGGACAATCGCGTGGCGTCGTCCAAGGACCATTGACCGCTGTCTCCGGATGTCAACACAATCCGTTCACTTCCGCTTCCAGGTGTCATGGTGACGGGAGGAGAGCCCGCGGCTTGTGCTTCCATTTCTATCTCGGTCGTCACATAACCTTCTCCGCTGACGCGAAGGAGCCGAGGTTCGGTGATGACGCCTTCAAGTTCGAACCAACCCGAGGATCCGGTCATGGTGGTTTGGAGGACGGTTTCGGTGTCCATCTCGAGCCATTCAACCGTCAGGCCTTCGAGGGCATTGCCGCTTTCTGCTTCCAGCACTTGCATGCGGAGGTCCACCGTGGGGGTCGTTTCGAGGAGTTCTGCGGCCAACAAATCGACTGGATTGCCCTGCAGAAGCAGCAATCCTGACATGATGCCAAGAACGCTGCCAACAAAAATCAGGATCGCGGATAAAAGCCGGATGCGTTCGCTGTCTTCGCTTTCGAGGTCTTGGCCCCACGTCATTGAGTCGATGCTCAACCGCTCGACATCGCTGAGGTTGCCCGAGGCCGGGTCGAGGGATTCGATGACGAGTTCATCGCCATGTTCTCCATCAAGCGAGGAGCGGACGCGCGAACGCAACGCGCTTAGCCTCGCTTCTCGATCCATGGCGTCCCCGCCTTGACCCACGGCGTGCCGTCGCCTATGACCCTTCGTCCCTTTGCGTCACTTACGCCTCGTCCCACGACCATGTTTTGGCTGCGGACGCCGGTCGTAGTTTGCGGAGGGCAAGGATGGACAACATGCTGCATGCGGCCAAGCCCAACACAGAGATCCAGCCGAGCACCAGCAAACCCAGTGGACCTGCGAAGGTCCGCGGCTCCGTGAGGATTGGCTCGGGGTCCTTGTCGGAGGTATCGTCGGGAGTGGAGGTCACTTCGACTTCCACAGCATCCATCCAAGCACCGCTTCTTAGGCCCAACTCGACAAGATGCATCACCGTCTCAAGGGCCTCTGCATTGACTTTGTCTGGTGTGTCCTCAAGGGTGTGCCAGTAGCTGTTTGCAAAGCCCGTTGCGTTAGGTCCGTACCGGTGATCAATGATGTCAATGGCAGGGACGCCGACGTCGTTCAGCCGAACATGGTCGTCCATGATGTCCAGCGTGGTTCCTGGTTGGTAGATGTCTCTCATCTGAACGCCTGAGCATGCTTCGCGTCCTTCGATAAGGCCCAAGGCCTGGGCGAGTGGGGCAATGGCGTTGTTGAGCGTTTGGTTGTTCGAGGAGATGTTCGCAAGGTCGAGGGAAGCATCCCCAATCATGTCGAGCAAAATGAACGCCTTCAGGTGGCTCACCTCTTGCTCGGTCAGGTTGTCCGCCCAGCGGCGGCTCCCCTCTGCCCAGCTCTCTTTGTCGGTGTAGGTGCCCTGGTCTTCGGCGTCAAAGAGCACCACGACCACCGCGTGATCAAGGTCCATCGAGGGGATGATGCGCATCAACTCCCCAACGGCGCCGACGCCGCTTCCACCGTCGTTTGCCCCAGGCACAGGACGGCTCGCGTTGGTGGCATTCGCTTCAAAATCGGCGAATTCCCTCGTGTCATAGTGCGCCCCGAGCCCCAAGGCTTCGGTGGTGGCCAAGTCAGTGTTTGGAGGATAGACGGCCACCAAGTTGGTCAATGTCCCTCCCGCGTACGTGTGCGTGTCCCGTGAGAAGGACCACGCGCTGTGGTTTTCCTCAAATCCATCGAGGAGTGCTGATGAGGCGTTGCTTCCAGGAAGGCGTGGGCCTAACCCGACCTGCCAAGCTATCGAGGCATTGGCCCGATTTCCGTCCGCCTCCAAAGCAGGCAACAGCGAGCAATATTGCTGGTCAGGTTGACCTTCGGCGTGAGCAAACGTCCACGGCGCCAACAGCATGATGGCGCACACGAACACAAAGCGTCCGCGAGGGTGCATTGGCGATGCGTCGTCAGCCCACAGTTAAATACCCCGGGGCGCGGCAAGAGAATGTATTCGCAGTATAGCGTTTCTTGGTGTTGAAGACATGTCTGAACCACGCTCCACTCGCGCCCTGACCTCCTTGCTCCTCGTGAGCCTGATGGTCATGGCGCCGTTGACCGGTTTGGCCGCTGCATCTCCGGCCGAAGAGCCCTCCTCCTCCGATGAGATGGCCGCGCTCCCTTCGCACCTGCTCGAGGTGGCTTCACTCGATGCCTTCACCGATGACCTCGCTCGGCCTTACCTGCTCATTGAGGAGTCCGAGCCGGTGGTGTCTGCGACCCCATATCTGCGTCAGCAGTGGGTGGAAGCAGACCGTCCGGGTTTGATCGAAGCCACCGGCACCTCCGGCCGAGCCTGTACGCAGCACGTGCAGGGCGACACCCTGAACGTGCCCACCTCCGGCGGTTCAATTTCGGTCACGGTGGCGAAAACAACGGGCAGCGTCGCCTTCTTGGTTCAAACCGGCCGAACCCTGAGTTCGACGGTGCTGCAGAACCTGGCCAGCACCTGGGACCAAACCATCTACCCGACGCTGACGACCTACTACGGAAAGGACTACGGGGACGGGCGCGGCATTGCCCCACCCGACGTGGACAACAACTGTCAGGTCGAGGTCATCATCTACGACATCGACGGCCAATACAACATCGGCGGTTATTTCGCACCAAGTTTTGCATCCCAAGGCGAGATGGTCTTCGTGGATTACGCGGACGTGACCCTGACGTGGGGCCGTTCGATCATCGCACACGAACTGCAGCATCTGCTGCACAACGCGTTGGACCCATACGAGAACCTCTACATCGACGAAGGGAACGCTGACGTGGCGATTTACCTCTGCTTCGGTGCTGACAGCACCCTGACCGGGCACGTCAACGGCTGGACGCAGAGCAGCGACCTTTCGGTGCGTTGGTGGAATCAACGAAACGCCGACTATGGCGCGGGTTTCATGCTGATGATGTACCTCGTGGACCACCTTGGCGGCGGCCCAGCCATGCGACAACTGGTCCAAGACGGCGCCACAGGCGGGAGCGGCATCACCAACCTTGCAACAGCACCCGCAAACGGCCAAGCAGGGTTGGTTGGGACCACCATGGACCAAATCTTCGCCAATTTTTCCGTCGCGGCAACGTTGGACTCGGACCAAGGCATCTATGGATACTCCAATTTGCAGCTTAACCCCGCATGCTCTGGTGGTTCCTTTTGTCGGGCTCAACCGGCGGCTACGAACAACGATTGGTCCACACCATACACCACGACGGGCCACACCATGGAAGGCTGGGGTATCCGCTCGTTCAAACTTACACCCGGGGCTGCTTCACCGGCACCGCTGACCCTCCGCGTGACGGGCGACCGTGCAGATTTCGATGGCGTTGTGGTTACGCAAGCCGCTTCAGACGGTTTGCTCAGCGTCAGTGATTTGACGTTCAGCAATTCACAGGCCACGGCTTTGGTGCCTGGCTTTGGAAACCTCACCGACGAGGTATGGGTGATCGTGTGGCTGGCCAGCAGCATCGGTGACTGCGACTACACGAGTTGCGGCCCAAGTTATCCGACCGGTACCATCGATCTTGAAGCGGCCAGAATCACTGCACCCGCGACAATCGACACCGGGAACGTGACCACCTCCGACCGCGATGGAGACGGTCTTGACGACACCGTGGAACTCGAGTTTGACGTGCTTTCAAATGCCTTCTTCGAGGACCTTGACGTCGCAGTTGCCGTCCGCGACGGCACGGGAACTGTCGTTGACACCCTCGACACCCGCGTTGAGGCGGGAGGCGGGCAACCTGTGGGCACATCGGTGTTTTTCACACCAAACGCAGACGGGCAATACAGCTTCGAATTCACCATGCGTGACCTCCTTGGCAACGTCGTCGATGAGACGACCAGCGCACCGCTGAGTGTGGCCAACATGCGTCCAGTGTCCAACGGAACCGTGTCCACAAACGTGACGCTGAGCTGGAACGACGTGGCCTTCAACGGCGATGGGTTTGACGCATGGGGCTTGTCCCTGGTCAACAACACTTTGCCTTACCTCGACCCTCCTGTTGCGTACGCATGGGACTTCGGTGACAACCAGACCAGCGGCCTCAAATCGCCGGTTCGCGGGTACCAAAACGTCGGTGCATACAACGTAACCCTGCAAGTCAAGGACGTCGGCGGGCTGTGGTCTGAAGTTGACGTGCTGCCCCTCGAGGTCATCGACAACACCGAACCCATTCCGATCATCACCATCAACAACCAAGTCGTTGGCGATGCCATCAGCGTGATGGTGGACCAGCGCATCCTGTTCTCTGCAGGTCGGACCACGGACAACGTCCCTACAAGTTTCTTGAATTATTCATGGGATTGGGGCGACGGAAGCGCTGAGGAAGGGCAAGGCCTGTTCAGTGCAAACCATGCATGGACGGACATCGACGCTCAAAACGAGACGTTCACGCTGGTCCTGACCGTCTCAGACGGCGCCAACATTGGAACAAAATCGGTTGATGTGGTGGTCAACAACCGCCTCCCTGTGCAGATCGAAGCAGGCCCAATCACGACCGTGACCCAAACCCCGACCGTCATGCCCTTGGTCTTTGAAGACCAAGATGGAACGATCGAGTCGTGGAGCTGGTCGTTCCCTGGTGGCGTGCACCTCGGTTCAGGCAGCGTGGACCGAACAAGCGACTTCAACACCGTCGTGGCCACCACGCCCCAGCCCGTGGTGGCTTGGGAACGCGCGGGCACCTACTTCGTTGACGTGACGGTGATCGATGACGACGGCGGCACTTCGTTGGCCACGCTGGAAGTCCTCGTCGAGAACCAGCGCCCTACGGCGACTTTCAGCGTCCGCGAAGCCTCGTCAAGCGAGATCCTGGACCTCCTGACCACCGACATCCAACCCGATGTTCCGTACGTGTTCAACGCTCGAGACAGCACCGACCCTGACGGATTGGTCGGCGATCAAAACGATTTGAGCTTCAATTGGACGTTCCCTGACGGGTCCAATTCAACCGAAGTTCAACCTCGCTTCACCTTTGCCACGCCTGGCATTCAGAGCGTGACCTTGGTGGTGACCGACGCCGATGGTGCTCAGAGCGCTGCTCGAACCGTGACATTTGACGTCATCAATCCCGTGCCGCTGATCGAGGTTCGCATCGTTGAGGCATGGTTGAACGGCACCCTTGTCGATGCCTCGACGCCCTTCGACGGTGACGTCGGGACCGTGACCCTCAAGCGAACGTTCGACGACCTTGGATCGGTCCATGCCTCACCCGGCACGCTGCTGTACTTCGATTCAGACGGGACACGCGACGGGGACGCTCGCTTCGAAGGCCGTCTGGTCCCGATGGAACCTGCTTCCGAAGACTGGAACGGATTGGTGGAGTATGTTTGGGATTTCGGTGACGGCTCAGCCTTGTCCTACACACCATCGCCATGGCATGCCTACGACGAGCCGGGCAACTACACCATCACCCTCACTGTGCGCGACGCTCACTTGACCGGTGATGTCACCCGAGCACAATTCACAGTCGTCATCGACGCACCACCAGAAGTGACCCTTGTCGACCTGCCAGACGAGTTCATCGTCGGCATCAACGCCATCATCGATGCCGAGGTGGCCTTCGCTCCACTTGACAAGGACGGCTCCTTGTGCAGAGATGAAGACGTCAACGACGGTTCGATGGAGGAATGCGACGTGTTGCTCGAGCAACGNATTCTCGCCCTTTGGGAGCTGGACCTTGANGTGGATGACGANGAGGACGGNATCACCGACAACGATTGGGTTCCGCCGGTTCGTGAAGACACCTACCGNGTTGCCGTGGTTTACGAAGAAGCCGGTCGACGAACCGTTCGTGTTGAGGCTTGCGATGCGCTGAACCAATGTGCCATGATGGATGTCGAGATTGACGTCGCTCCGGAAAGCACCCTTCCGCCCTCACTCTCCGAATTCTCCCGCGAGGATTGGAGCGCATGGATGCGATCGATCGGTGCCGATGCAGCGCTTTTCCTTGGACTCGTGATCGCTGCTTTGGTGCTTGGATACCTGGTGATGCGTGCGCCAACCGAGGACGAGGAAGCTGCAACGAAGGATGCTGAAGCCTACGCAGACGTTGAACGCGTCGAGGTGGACGGTATGCTTGGCATCGACGACCACCGTGCACCACCGGCTCCGCGCATCCTGCGAAAGGAAGAGCGACGGGACGAAGCAAGCGGCTATGTTCGCCCATTGCGGCGGCGCTGAACGGTCAGGTTCAATGGCCGTGGACGTCAGGGGATGAACATGGCCAACGAACAGAGGCGTCCAATCAGGGCGACCTTTGGCGTCTGGCTGTTCATCGCACCCTGCCTTGCTGCCTTTCTTGCCGTGCCCGTTGTTGCAGCCCCGGCAAGCGAAGCATGTGGTTCGGATCTCCTCGAGGCTGACTGGAACAAGACCGTGGATCGCGCCGCTTTGGTGCCATGGAACGTTTACGATTACTACGACGATTGGTACATGGAAGAAGACATGCGTGCTGAAGGGTATGAGTCCACTGGGGAGACCGAACGAAACACGACGCTGCATCCCGAAGAGGACTGGATGGTTAATTGGCGCTATCCTCAGCCGCTTGCTCCCATGCGAAGCTCCATGCAAGCCACCATGGCGGTTGGAAACGACAGCGCTGGAGCGTACCGATTCAACCTCTCTGCAGAGCATCGGATGACGTTCTGTGTCACGTTCTATGGTGCTCTCGACGAGGATGGGAACCGGGCACCGGTCGAAGCCGATGTCTACCTGATGACCACCAAGCAGTATCAGCGCTATGAGCAGGCCTACAGCAACGCTCACAACTCGTATGGATGGTGGGACGATTTCGATGACTTGCTCGCCGATCGGGCGCCTGAGTTGCGGCGGTACGACCCCATGGGTTGGACGACCTACCGCGACGTCCACGCTTACGAGGCCGTCAATGAGGTGTCCTTCAGCCTCAGTTTGGACAAGGTCGAAGTAAGCCGTTCTTTGTTCAGCGGTGAGGAGTGGGAAGACTTCTACCTCGTCATCGATGCATGGGATAACGGCCATGGGGGTGACGCCACAACACCAAATTCAGCCCTCTATGCAGACGTTGCGGCGGTCGCTACGCCGCGTTCCTTTGTCATGCCCCCGGCCAGTGTGGCGCTGGTGCTTATCGTCTTGCTTGGGGGTATGGTGGCCGTGCCTGCTGTCATTCAGCACCGCTACTCAAACGCTGGCTTGAGTGAAGTTGAGTCCTAATCAGTACTCGAGCAACTGCCATGCATCGCGCACATCGCGCACGTTGATTCGACCTTCGTCCTTCAGCGCGTACTCCGTGCGCATCGTGGCGTAAACGATGCTCTGACCCATCACAGGGGCATGCAGGCGCGTCCAGTCCCCGCCTTGACCGAGGCCCATGATGCTGAACTTCACGTCGCCGTCCTTTAGATCCAAGGATGCTTGGACGAGTTGCAGGGCGTCAGATGGGTTAGAGATCATCGAGCAGAATTTGACGAGGTCGCCGTGTTCGGCAGACTCCTTGACCCACGTTGCGATGTCCTCGGCAGCTGGGGTGCTGGCTTCATGGCGGCTGACCACGATGTTGATTTTTGCTTCACTTGCTTTGGCCACCAAGACTTCGCGGGTGCTCTCATCGATGTCCGCTTCAAGGTCGACCCACTGGATGTCACGAGCGAGGGCTGCATCGAGGATGGCGAGGCGCTGCTCTTCCGTCCCGGGGAAGAAGCCTCCTTGGCCTTGTCCTCGAACGGTGAACATGGCCTCGGCCTGAATCCCTTCCACCAGGCGGTCCATCGCAGCCTCAATCTCGACGTGTTCCAGGTCGTTCACCGCCCAAGTGGTCTCGAGGGACATGACCTCACGCGTGCGCCCGTTCTCGTCTTCGACGATTTCAGGCTCGGGCTTATCGAGCCAAAGTCGATCGAATCGAATCTCGACCATGTCTGCGCCGGACAGGTTCGCACGTGCAGCTTCATCGACCATTTCGTCAACGGTTGTGCTTTCCAGCGAGACACATACCTTGAGTTCGGCCATAGCGCGAGGACCTTCATTCCCCCTTTAACGCTCACGGACCAAAGGCTCGAGATTTGAAGGGGCCAAAATCAAAGGACAGCGGGACATTTTTAGGGGTAAAATTCCGATGGCCTTATGTGCTGTCGTCGCTGGTTCATTTCAGTAGAAGACCCCTGAAGATTTCATGCCCCTAGCGGGCGGAGAAATCGGGACATGCAAAGCACGTCAAGGGCCTTGGAGGGATGGAATATGAGCGACGATTACAGGGCCGACAGCATCCAGGTTTTGGAAGGACTCGAAGCGGTCCGGATGCGCCCAGGAATGTACCTTGGCGACCCGCACGACGGAACCGCTTTGCACCACTGCGTCTGGGAAGTTGTCGACAACGCCGTCGACGAGCATCTTGCAAACCGCAACGACCGAATCGACGTTATTATGCACGCCGACGGCAGCGTGTCCGTGAAGGATTACGGGCGCGGCATCCCCGTGGATGAACATCCCGAGTTCGGCATTTCTGCGGCAGAAGTCATCATGACGAAGTTGCACGCTGGCGGTAAATTCGACAACGCCGCGTACAAGGTGTCTGGTGGCCTCCACGGCGTCGGTGTTTCAGCCGTGAACGCCGTCTCAGCATGGCTGGACATGACCATCGAGCGTGACGGTGCTGTGCACACACAGCGCTACGAGCGCGGTGAGCCGGCGAGCACCCTCGAAGTGGCGGGCGAGACGGAGAGCACCGGGACAACGATTCGCTTCCGTCCCGATTTGACCATCTTCAGCGACATCGTGGAGTTTGATTTCGACATCCTCGATACGCGTTTCCGTGAAACTGCGTTCCTCAATGCAGGCCTCCACATTCAACTCACGGATGAGCGCGGAGAAGAGCCGCACACGGTGGATCACCACTACGAAGGGGGCATCAAACAATTTGTGCAGCGTTTGAACGACCGCAGGCAAGTGTTGCACGATGATGTCATCCACATCTCCGGAGAGCGCGAGATTGAGCTTGGTGAGGTCAGCGTTGATCTGGCGATGCAGTGGTCGGACGCCTTCAGTGAGCAGATCCAGTGCTACACCAACATCATCCGCAACCGTGACGGCGGGACGCACCTCACAGGTTTGCGTGGTGCGTTGACGAAGTCGGTGAATGCCTACGCAAAGTCACGAAATTTGTTGAAAAACCTGACCGGGCTATCCGGAGAAGACGTCCGTGAAGGCTTGTCGGCCATCGTGTCGATCAAGCACCCGGACCCCTCCTTTTCCTCCCAAACCAAGGACAAACTCGTCAGCAGCGAAGTGACGAGCATTGTCGAGACGATCGTCTATGAGCGCCTTGGGGAGTTCTTCGAAGAGAACCCCTCCATCGCCAGGGGCATTGTGGAGAAGGCCGTGCTGGCCTCTCGCGCTCGTGAGGCCGCCAAGAAAGCCCGCGACATGACCCGCCGGAAAGGCGTGCTGGAAGGCGGCGGTCTGCCTGGAAAATTGGCCGACTGTCAGTCGAGGGACCCCACCGAGTGCGAGATTTACCTCGTGGAAGGTGATTCTGCAGGTGGTTCAGCAAAGACCGGCCGTGACCGGCGCATTCAGGCCATTTTGCCCCTGCGTGGGAAGATCCTGAACGTGGAGCGTCAGCAGCGAAACATCGCCAAGGTCTTCCAAAACAACGAGATTCAGACCATGGTTCGAGCCCTCGGTGCTGGTGTGGGCAACGATCCAGAGGACGACGGCTCGTTCAATCCAGAAAAGCTCCGCTACCATCGCATCATCATCATGACCGACGCCGACGTCGACGGCGCCCACATCCGTACGTTGCTGTTGACTTTCCTCTGGCGTTTCATGAAGCGGGCCATCATGGAAGGGCACGTGTTCATCGCTCAGCCTCCCCTTTACCAAGTGTCCAAAGGCCGCATGACGCGGTATGCCTTCAGCGAGGAAGAGCGGGACCTCTTCATCGAGGAGTTGCGTGGGGGCTCTGAGACCGCAAAAATCGGCGTGCAGCGTTACAAGGGTCTTGGTGAGATGAACCCCGACCAGTTGTGGGAGACCACGATGGATCCTGAGCAACGCACGATGCTCAAGGTGACTGTCGCGGACGCAGAGGCCGCAGATCGACTCTTTGAGACCCTGATGGGTGAGGACGTCGTCGACCGACGTGCCTTCATTGAGACCCACGCCAAGGAGGTGACCAACCTTGACATCTGAGCACGAGGACAACGAGCCTACGGCCCCCATGGGTCAACTGGAAAACCGAAGCCTCACGGAGGAAATGCGGACGTCGTACATCAATTACGCCATGTCCGTCATCATCGGCCGTGCCCTGCCCGACGCCCGCGACGGCCTGAAGCCGGTGCATCGCCGTGTCCTGTACGGTATGTTCGAAGGCGGCTACACGCATGAGAAGAAGTACTCGAAGTCTGCAAGGTCAGTGGGCGAAGTGATGGGGAAATACCACCCTCACGGCGACTCTTCCATTTACGAAACCATGGTTCGCATGGCGCAGGATTTCTCCTTGCGCTACCCCTTGGTTGACGGTCAAGGCAATTTTGGCAGCATTGACGGTGACCCTCCTGCCGCGATGCGGTATACGGAGAGCCGCTTGGACCGAATCGCAGGGCACATGCTCGAAGACATCCGGAAGGACACGGTGACCTTCCAACCCAATTTCGACGACAGCGAACAGGAACCCACCGTGCTCCCCTCGCGGCTGCCAAACCTGTTGCTCAACGGTTCAGACGGCATCGCGGTCGGCATGGCCACCCGCATTCCACCCCACAACTTGACCGAAGTGGCGTCCGCCATTCATCTGCACGTGGAACGCGTGCTGGCCGGCGAGGTCGACGCCGACGGTCGGCCCGTCATCAGCATCAAGGAATACATGGAACGCGTGCAGGGGCCTGACTTCCCAACCGGCGCCAAGATTCACGGCATCGACGGCATCGAAGACATGTACCGCACGGGCAAGGGACGCTTCCACGTCCGCTCCCGCTGCGAGGTCGTTGAGGACGGCCGTTCTTCCTCCATCGTGGTCCACGAGATTCCATATCAGGTCAAGAAAGCGGCCATGCTCGAACACATCGCCGATTTGGTGTCCAAAGATGCCGTCGTGGGCATCCGAGACATCCGAGACGAGTCGTCAAAGGAAGGCATTCGCGTGGTCATCGAGATCAAGAACAACGCCGATCCCCATGCCGTGCTCAACCAACTCTACGCTTCCAGCCGCCTCCAAGAATCCTACAGCGCGAACATGATGGCGATCGTTGAGGGTCGTCCTGTGCTGATGACCCTCCCCCACATGCTCCACGTTCACGTGGCGCATCGTGAGCAAGTGATTGAGCGTCGTGCGGCGCACGAGCTCGAAAAGGCCCGCGCCAGAGCCCACATCCTTGAGGGCCTGGTGCTGGCGCAGCAGCGCATCGACGACGTGGTGGCCGCCGGTAAAGCCAGCCGGAGCCGTGACCACTTCGAGTCTGTCCTTCGTGGCGAGGAGACCATCGCAGGCATCGCCGCGTTCTCCTTTTCCGAAGCGCAGGCCAAGTCCATCGCCGAGCGTCGCCTCTACCAATTGAGCCAAATCGACGTGGAGAAAGTCGAGCAGGAACACGCTGACGTCAAGGCCACCATCCTGGATTTGGAGGACATCCTCGCCAAGCGTGAACGGCGCCTGCGCATCATGCTCTCTGAACTCGACGCCTTGGTGGACCGGCACGGAGACGAGCGCCGAAGCGAGATTGACCCCATGCCTCTGTCGATGGACCGCGAGGACCTCATCGAAGAGCGCGCCATCGTCATCACGTTGTCCCAAGACGGATACGTGCGCCACATGCCGGTGGACGATTTCCGTGTGCAAAACCGCGGCGGTAAGGGCCTCAAAGGCGTCACCACCAAGCAAGAGGACACGCCGATGCAGATCATCACCTGCTTCAGCAAAGACCGATTGCTGATTTTCACCGACCAAGGTCGCGTCTACGGGCTGAAGGCATGGGAAGTCCCTCGTGGTTCGCGGCAGGCCCGAGGTAGCCACGTCAAGAACCTCCTCGAAGGCCTGCGTGAAGAGGAGCGCATCATCAGGATCCTTCCGCTCAGCAAGGACGTCATCGAATCTCCGGGTGAACTCGACTTGGTGTTCGCCACCAAGGAAGGCCGTGTCAAGCGCAGCCGGTTGGAAGAGTACGTGCGTATCAACCGCAACGGCAAGTACGCCATCAAACTGGCCACGGAAACGGACATGCTCGTCGGTGTTCGGTTGTTGACCAAGGAAGACCATGTGTTGTTGGTGACCGAACGCGCCATGGCCGTGCGGTTTCACCCTGCGGAGCAGAAAGAAAAGGTCGACAAGGTCACCGGCGAAGTCTCCATCGCTGATACCGTCCGGATTCAAGGGCGCATCAGTCAGGGTGTGGCTGGCATCAAACTGAACGACGGCGATCATGTGGTCGGGCTCATCGTTGCGGCGGACCACGAGACTTCCATCTTGACCATCACGCGCAATGGCATGGCCAAGCGCAGCCGCCTTGGCGACGGTGAGATGCATCCCGCCCTCGACGAGGACGGTGTTCAGAAAACCGACAGCAACGGCGAGCCTGCCCTTGAGCGCGACGGATACCGTCGCTCCAACCGTGGCACGAAAGGCGTGCGCACCATGAACCTCGACGACGATGACGGCATTGTGGTGGTTCGCCAGGTGGCTGACCTTGCCGACCAGTTGTTCCTGTTGACCGAAAAGGGCATGATGATGCGGATGCCCGCACATCAGTCAAAGGAAACCAAGGGAAGGGTGTCCAAAGGCACGCGTTTGATCGAGCTTCGCAACGCCAAGAAAGACGGCTATGCGGACCAGGTCATCTTCGCAGCGCGCCTGCCAGCAGGCTTGGTGGACGACGAAGAAGAGGAATGACACCTCTGTGGAACCTCCGACGCCTTCAAACCCTCTCGCGGGTTGGGGAAAGCAGCGCGTCGCATGTCGTCGGCGGGAGGTCAGGGCATGGACGAGGCACGTCTTATCCACGATTGGAACATCACTGACGGTGAGTTTTCTCGCGATGCCAGTCGTCACCCGCATGAGATTTGGTTTGACGACGAGACCCTGCGGGACGGTTTGCAGAGCCCTTCTGCGTTGAATCCTTCCATCGACCAAAAGAAGGAACTGATCGACTACATGGAGCGGCTCGGCCTTCAGCGGGTCGATCTTGGGCTCCCGGGAGCGGGTCCGTTTCACATCGACCACATCGACGCGATGCTGAGCCATATCAGCGAGCACGATTATGCCATCCAGCCAGGCTGCGCAGTTCGCACGGTTGTTTCGGACATCGAGCCTTTGGTCGATTTGCAAGCGAAGCACGGCATGGACATTCAGGCCTCAGCCTTCCTCGGCACGAGCCCCATCCGCATGTATGCCGAAAATTGGACCATGGAAAAGCTGCTCAACACCATGGAGGGCGCGGTTGGTTATGCGGTGGAACACGACATCCCCGTGATGTTCGTGACTGAAGACACCACACGTTCCAAGCCCGAAGATATTGTTCAGGTGTACCACCGCGCCCTCGAATTGGGCGTACGACGCCTGTGCGTGTGCGACACCTGTGGGCACGTCACACCAGACGGTGTTCGCAGCCTCCTCGGCTTCATTGACGAGCACGTCATCAAAGACGCTGGCTTCCAGCGCTCAGAAATCGAGGTCAACTGGCACGGACACCAAGACCGTGGCCTTGGCGTTGCAAACAACCTTGCCGCTGTTCAAGCCGGTGCAGACGTGATTCACGGGACGGCCCTTGGCCTTGGTGAGCGCTCAGGCAACGCGCCCTTGGACCAGACCTTGGTGAACCTGAAGTTGATGGGTGTCATCGATAACGACCTGACCCTGCTTGGTGAATACGTGAAGAAGGCCCATGCGTACACAGGCGTCCCCCTCCCCCGCAACTATCCTGTGTTTGGAAATGATGCGTTCGAGACCGGAACGGGGGTTCACGCTTCCGCGGTCATCAAGGCCATGCGCAAGGGCGATCATTGGCTTGCTGACCGTGTCTATAGCGGTGTGCCAGCAGGCGATTTCGGTCTTCAACAACGCATTCGCATCGGTCATATGGCCGGGCGCTCAAACATCATTCACTGGCTTAATCAGCGCGGACGTGAAGCCAACGATGACCTCGTCGCTCACCTGTTTGAGGTTGCGAAGTCGCAGCGCCGCCTGATGGAAGACGACGAAGTTGAGGCAGCCATCACGGCCTACGAGTCGAGTTCCTGATCTGGAGCAGGGCCACCGTCGGCCTCACCTTTCTCTTCGTGTTCAAGGTCGAACACGGCGGCCACCCATTCCGCTTCCTCAGAGGTGGATTCCTCGACGGTGACTTCCTCGACATCCTGCTCTTCGCGCCATATTGGGTCGCCTTTAGCGGCAGCCATCTGGAGCCTTCCTTCCTCGTCCACGTGACGTCCAACCAGAGCGCTGTGCTTGGTCAGGGGGAGAAAGTGACCGACCGGCATGCCCGCGGTCACGAATGGATTGGTGGCGATGGAAATCATAAGCCCGTCTTCGGGCGCCACGATGTCAACGGACATGCCGGGTGAGCCAGGGTCCGAGATGGTGGCGACGACCTCACCCTCGCGCATCATGGTCCCTTCGAGGACGAAGACGTCGAGGAGTCCGCCTTCACTGGCCCGCAGCCACCGCGAGCCAGAGGCCAGCAGGCGGAAGGCCGGCCGAGCAGGTCGCCCTGGAATCATCTTGAGGGAGCGAAGCACGTTGAGGGTGCCCTCGAAGGCGACCTTCACTGCCGTCTGCTGCAAGGTGTCAGCCGCACCTCCTTCGTAGGTGATGCATGGAATGCCTTCCTCGTTCGCGGCCCGCCTGAGGCTGCCGCGGGGCGGTTGAGAATCCAGCACGACTTCGGCGCCGAAGGCTTTGGCCAAGAGGTAGGACGATGGATGTGCGAGGTCGACACGGAGCTGGGGCATGTTTGATCGGCCTTTGGCTGCAGTATGGATGTCGATGATGGCGTCAGCATCGTCCATCAGCGCCGTCCACAGTTGGTGGGCCACGCGCCGTGTCGTGTTGGATGTGGGTGAACCGGGAAAACTACGGTTCAGGTCACGTCCGTCGGGAAGGTAGCGCGACTTGGCACGGAAACCGGGGAGGTTGACCACTGGAATGATGCGTAGCGTCCCTGCCATCGTCGCAGGATCGAGGGCGCCTCCTGGTTCGGTAAATTTTGTTGAAAGCAGGTGTGTGCATGCACTTGGCCCCGTCAATTCATCGCCATGCACCGCGCCGAGGACGTTGATGGTCGGACCTGGTCTGTTGCCATGAAACACGGTGACAGGAATGGGCCATTGGTCTCCCATGCTGACGTTGAGCAACGGCACGTACACCGTTCGAAAGGTTCCAGGCATGATCCGCTTACGCATGAAGCGCAGAGGACCCCACTCTGCACCGCGGTCCCAATCTGGGTTGTTGCTGGGCTCATGGGCGGCCAAGGCTTCCTCAATCGCCCGCTTCCGCCGCTTTGGAATCTCGTGCGCGGTCTTGATGACACGTCGCTTCTTCTGACCGGGCACGAACACTGATTGGACAGGCCGTTCATCAATGGTGGTATGCGCACATCTGAAAGGCCTCCCTTCTCTATGGTAAGGCATGGCTTCCTCAGAGGGTGTTCAGCGCACCTATGCTCCCAGTTCCATCTGCTACGGGTGCGGTCCAGCCAACGCCCACGGTCTGCAAATTGACTCTCACCGAGAGGGCGACGAATTGGTGGCCATGTTCCGACCCGAGGCGCACCACCACGCCTTTCCGGGGATGGTTAACGGGGGCATTATCGGGACTCTGCTCGATTGCCACGGGAACTGGGCCGCTGCCGTTGGGCTCATGGACGCTGCAGGTGACGATGACATCCCATGCACGGTTACCGCTTCCTACACCGTCCGCCTGCTCAGGCCCACACCTATGGACACGGACCTGCGCGTGACGGCGCGCGTGACCAAGATTGAGGGGAGAAAAGCTTGGGTGGACATGGCGCTCGAGGCTGAAGGAAAGCGGTGTGCGGAGGGCGAAGGCCTCTTTGTCGCCGTCAAGGAAGGACATCCAGCCTATCATCGATGGTCCTGAGGGGTGGTCTGCATGCGCCCAACCTCGGAGCAATCTTGCCTCCTCGAGGCGCTCCAAGCAGAGGTTTTCGCGGGCATGGAGGGCATGAACGCATGGCTTGGTCAAGACCTTGATCAACTTCGACGCATTCCTCTCGGCGTCCTCCGTCGAGGAACCGTCCGGCGACACGGCGTAACGCGGTGGATCCGTGGCGCTCACCGCGACCGGCTGAGGCCACACGAGGTTCGCGTCATTGACCTTCATCCCGCACTTCTCTCGCCTGAGTGGTGGCCCTATGCGCGCTTTGTCCTCCATCACGAATTGATTCATGCCACCGGTCACCGCATGCATGATGCAGCGTTCCGCCGCTGGGAATCGTCATGGCCAAGCCCACCCGTTGAGAAGGGAGCAGAGGCCTTTGCCAAAATGCTGCACATGGCCTCAGCCCGATGGTGGTGGACGTGCGAGGCATGCGACGTGAAACATGCACGGCAGCGCCGGGCCAACGGGCGCTATCTTTGCCGACGGTGCGGGCACGTGCTTCGGGACGTGCCCGCTCAAGGGGTGAGGGCATGAGGCCGACCGTTCTCGTGATGGCGATGGTGACGGTCCTGTTCCTCCCGATGGCTTCCGCAAGCTTCCAAATGGAAGACGATTTGCAGTATCTGTCCTGCCTTGAAGAAGGCGATTGCCGATTAACCACCGTCCCCTCGGGTGAGGACACCGTTACTGGCCAAAGCCAGGGCACGCCGTTCGCCCCCGAGCGCGTGCTGTTCGAATTCGAACTCTATCCTGCTCAAGACGAACTGGCCCTGTTACCTGAACGGCTGACTGACGTCAAAGTCGACCTTCGATTTGATGACGATCCGACCCGATTGACGTGGCCTGATGTGACCATGACCTTGGTGCATGGCGACGGGTCCACCTCGTGGACCATGGCGGCGAGTGAGGGAAATGCTTGGCCTGCGTACAGCGAAGACGAGGTGGAGTTGGACCTCGAGGATGGACGGGTGATGTGGCCCGGCGACGGTGCTCGTCTGCTGCTCAGTTTCTCCGTCGACCGGCTTGCCACGTGGACGCTCCATCTTTACGGTGATTCCACGTTCGAGATGGACGTCGCTTGGTCGGCCGATCCTGATGCTGCCGATGTGGACGAGCCAAGTTCACGAAGTTCACCGGCACAGGTTGAGTTCGAGGGTGCCCATGATGGTGCTTTGGTCGGTGGCGAATCCGATTGCTTCAGGTTCACCATCGAGACCCACGAAGCCCTGCGTGTGTTGATCACGTGGGACGTGGTGCCGCTCGAACTCCAGCAACAGTCCGCGCAACCTGAACTTCGTCTTTCCAACGGACTGATGGCCCCAACACCAGAGGTGGAGGTGGTTGCCGACGACGACGGGACCCTGACACGGTACCGTTGGCGCGCGCTACAAGAAGGCGAAGCGACGCTGTGCCTCGAAGGCCAGCATGACCGTTTCCAGCCTTATGTGTGGGCGGGATTGCTCAGTTTCGAGGGCATGGGTCCTGTCGATCCGAGCGGATTTACCGGCGAGGGTCTCTATCCTGCCGGAGGAGGGCAAGTCGAGGGTGCCGGTTCTTCGGAACCCTTGCCTGAGCCCCCGAGTGGCTTACGTGCGCTGCCTGGCGTCATGCTGTTGTGTGTTGGTTTGCTCGAATTTACGCGCCGTACAACATCATGGACAATCCGTTGGGGGCTCAGCGTGCCGGGGCTCATCTTCATCCTTCTTGGTGGCGTCTTCAACCCGCTCATTTCTGCATCAACCGCCGTCCAGCAGGACGGCGA
>PCBQ01000031.1 GCA_002731395.1 Methanobacteriota archaeon | reverse complement strand
CCCGACGGTACGTGGCCGAAGCTTTGACCCGATACGGCCACACCTTCAAATCTCGACCGCGTTTATGCCCTCTCATGGTACGGAACGCTGTGGTCAACCTCGCTCGACAACGTGCGGCAGAAGCCCTGCGTGCGAAGGGCGTCAACAACGACGTCATCGACCGCCTGCCCTCGATCGAGGACGGCTTCGTGAATTGGATTTCGAGGAGCGACATGCCGATGGAGGCCATCGATGAAATGCTACGTGCCCGAGGTGGATTCGTTGAGCTGGACGATCTCTCGAACATCGTCGAGCGAACCACCGGCCACGCCCCCCCTGATTGGGTGCTTGACTTGCTCATGACCTCCATGGATGCCGACGGTGACGGGTTGTTGTCAAACACCGAGGTATGGTCATGGGCCAGCGACCGCGGCCTCGACGTCCCCCCTCACCTGTTGGCGACCGAAGAGCCCGAACCCGTCGAAGAACCTGAACCCGTCCACGAGCCCCAGCACGAGCTCAGGCCACCTCAGGAACCTGAGGCAGTGCAAGATACGCCTGAACCCGAGCCTGTGCGGGTTGAACCCGTCCAAACGCAGCCAGTGCCACGCCCAGTGGCGGCTCCGGCAACGGTGCAATCCACGTTGGAAGGTCTGCTCGACGCATTTTCGCAAAATTTGCGCCGGGATGAAATTCAAGCGATCCTTAGCGCGAACCCCCACACCTTCCACATTACGGGCAATGTGAGTGGAGACAAAGCAACATTGCTTGGGGAAGTTGGTTGGCGTGAGGGGCGAACCCTGACCGTCACCACGCCGTTGGGCGACGTTGACGTGCAGGTGCCAAGCGCGATGCCCACCGATTTGCGCCATGTGGATCATCATGTGATGCTCCACGACTGGAACCGTGGCCTTTCCCGGCCCGTGTTTCGAATGGCGTGATCAGCGCAAAGCCCGCGCGATGACCAGACGCTGGACTTCTTGCGTCCCCTCGTAGATTTGGGTGATTTTGGCGTCCCGGAAGAAGCGCTCCACGGGGAATTCCTTCGTGTAGCCGTAGCCACCCAGCACCTGGATGGCGCGCTCTGCCACCCACATGGCCGTGTCGCCCGCGAAGAGTTTGGCCATGCTGGCCTCCTTGCTGTGGCGAGGACCATCGGCTTCGTAGTGATGCTCCTTTGCCCATGCAGCACGGTACACCAACAAGCGAGCAGCCTCGATTTGTGTGGCCATGTCGGCAAGGTATGCCGTGATCATCTGATGCGCCACAATCGGCTTGCCAAAGGTCTCGCGCTCGTGGGCGTACTTGAGCGCCGCTTCGTAGGCGCCCTGTGCGATGCCTAGGGCTTGCGCGGCAATGCCGATTCGGCTGTTGTCCAGCGCGTTCATTGCAATGGGGAATCCGTTGCCAGCGCCTTTGAGGACGTTGGCCACCGGTACCTTGCAGTTTTCCAAAACGAGGGTGCACGTGTCGGAGGACCTGATGCCAAGTTTGTCCTCCTTCTTTCCGACGGTCAGCCCCTCGAAGGCTTGTTCGACGATGAAAGCCGTCGTGCCGCCGTGATTCTTGACGCCGAAGTCTGGATGATCCACATCCTTGGCAAAAAGCACGTAAATGCCGGCCTGGGCGCCGTTGGTGACCCACATTTTCTCACCGTTGAGGACGTAATGGGTTCCGTCGTCGCTGAGCTTGGCCCTGCACACCATGGCTGCGGCGTCGGTGCCTGCGCCAGCTTCGCTGAGCGAGTAAGCGCCCACCTCACCTGCGGCAAGCCTTGGAAGGTAAGCGTGCTTCTGTTCTTCGGTCCCGTGCAGGTTGATGGTCATCGCACACAGGCCGACGTGAACACAAAACATCACGGCGAAGGAGGGATCAACACGGGCAAGTTCCTCCACGATGATGGCTTCCGCGATGTCACTCAATTTCGCACCACCGTACTCATCCGGGATGGTCACGCCTTGAAGCCCGAGTTCGAGGAAGGCTTGCCACTCCTCCACAGGGGGGCGTTGTTCGTGATCCCGCGCCTCTGCGGTTGGAGCTAACACGGATTCGGCAAAGTCACGAACCATGTCACGAATCATCTGGTTTTCTTCGCTTTCGAGGAAGTCCATCGGCGCACCTGATGCGAGCATAGGATGTCGGCTCTTCAAGCATGTGCATGCACCTTGAGGTCGCTTTGGTGGCATTCAAATACCGCGTGTTTCACGCCGCGACATGGACGAGGAGGACATCGAGTTCACCATCGCACACAACCGCCGCTACTCAAACGCCCATCTGTGGTTCCAAGACGTCAAAGATGAGCGGGTAATGATCGGCATCAGCGAGTACCTGCTCGCCGATGCCGGAGCGGTCTTGCGCGTCAATTTGCCCGACCAAGGCCAGGAAATCGGTGAAGGCGACGTGTTGTTCTCGCTGCGCACCGAATACGAAGCCCTTCGCTTCATGTGTCCGTTCTCGCTCAAGGTCACCGAAGTCAACGGCGAGCTCGAAAGCACACCGGAGACCATCAACGACTCCCCCTACGACAACGGATGGGTCCTCATCATCGAGCCGCACGCTGACGCGGATGACGCGTTGCTCGAGGCAGACGAATACATCGAGTTCCTGCAAGAAGCCTGAGCCAAGGCTAAGTCCCAGCCGGACCACCGGCGCCCATGGACGAGGCGATGCAGCGGTTGAGTGCCTCGCTTGAATCGGCCCCCATCGTGTGGAAGGACGGTTATCCGTACTTCGTCCACCCGGTCACCGACGGTGTGCCTCGGCTCGATGGCGAGGTGCTTTCCGCCATCGTTCACCTCATCGGCGAGCGCGTCAACTGGTCGGAGGTTGACCTGATCCTCGGCATCGAAGCCATGGGCTTGCCCTTGACAGCTCCTCTTTCCGTCCAGCATGACCGCCCGCTTGTCGTCGCTCGAAAGCGGGCCTATGGACTGGAGGGCGAGGTCGTGGTCGATCAAAGCACGGGCTACTCCAAGGGCGCGATGTACCTCAACGACGTCCGCCCCGGCGAGCGCGTTCTCATCGTGGACGACGTCCTCTCCACGGGCGGAACCCTGCGTGCGGTCATCGACGGCATTCGACGGTGCGGCGCGGAAGTCGCACAGGTGGTCATCGTCGTTGAGAAAGGCCCCGGAATGACCGACCTGCACCGTGATGACCCGATGCTCAACCTGTCTGCCCTCATCGCGGTGGATGTGGTGGACGGACGGGTCGTCACGCGTGCAGCGACGAGCATGGCTTGAAAACCGAATGGCGTGACGGGCGTCCGGAGCGACATGGACCTCAACCGTCACGATTTCCAACTCGAGGAGTTGATGACGCGCATCAAAGACGGCGACCACCGTCTCATCGCCTTGCAGGTACCCGAGGGACTCAAGATGCAAGCGCTGGAAATGATGGACGCCATCGAAACCGACACCAGCGCGAAAGTGGTTCTCGCCGCCGATCCTTGTTACGGTGCTTGCGATTTGGTGCACGACAAGATGCAGATGATGGGCGTGGAACTGGTCGCGCACATGGGCCACTCTCAGATGAACATCGATTCGGGCATGCCCACGCAATTCATTGACGTGACCTACGAAGGCGACCCTGAAATCCAACCCGTTCTGCCCATCCTACATGCCCACCGTGAAGGTGCGAGGAAGCGCCTCGAAGGAGGCAGCGATGCTCCCCTGACCGAAGAAGAAGCGCAAGAGCGCTTCCTCGATGCCGTCGGGCGAACCGCGGCTTTGACCGACGTGAAACTTGGACTGGTCGGCTCCATCCAGCACCTTCACCTCCTCCCCGCCTTTTGCGAGCGCCTCGAAGAGGCAGGATTCGACGTCACCGTGCCGCTTGGCGGTGCTCGGCTCACCTTCCCAGGCCAGGTGCTGGGCTGCAACTACTCGGGTGATGACAACAACATCGGTCACTACCTGTTCCTTGGCAGCGGTGACTTCCACCCCATCGGTTTGGTCCTCCACACCGGCAAACCCCTCGCGATGCTCGACCCCTACACCGGCGAAGCCACGGAGATGTCCCTCCAGCGCATTGAGCGCATCCTTCGGCAGCGCTTCGGGCTGATCATGGCCTGCCAAGACGCCAAACGCTACGGCATCCTCATCGGCGAAAAGCCCGGCCAAATGCGCCGAACCCTCGCCCTTCGCATGAAGCGAATGCTCGAGCGTCACGGCAAGAAGGGGTACCTGCTCGCCCTCGAACACGTCGGCCCAGAACTCATTGACTTCTACCCTGTCGACGCTTTCGTGAACACGGCATGCCCGCGCATCGCCATCGATGATGCCGTGAAGTACGCCAAGCCGCTCATCACGCCGTTTGAGCTTGAAGTGACCCTTGGTGAGAAGGACTGGGGCGAAGGCTACCGCTTCGACGAAATCCCCTGATGCGGGGGAGCATGTTCAAGAACGGCTGTCATCGTTGTTGTTACGTTATGGTGGACTACCTCGATGCCATCGGCGCAGGCCTCATCCTGCTCGACCCGACGCCCCTTGGGTTTGATTACCTCCCCACGGAGCTTGTGGCCCGCGACGAACTTCAGCGTGCGTTAGCAGGACGCTTCTCAAGCATCGGACATACCAGCGGCTCGGGACGTGCGGTCATCACCGGACCGGTCGGAAGCGGAAAGACGAGCCTCGTTCGGCGCTTTTGCGACGACGTGGCCAAGCACTTGATCGGGACACGCGACATCGCGGTGGCTCACATCAACTGCCGGAACGAAAACACGACCATGCAGGTGATGCACAAAATCGTCGCCCAAATGGATGAGCGACACCCTGATCGCGGGCTGTCCAGCGGCGAATTGCTGGCGAGCATCCGCCGTTTGGTCTCCGCTCGACGCGGCCACCTCATCGTGGTGCTCGACGAAGTGGACCACCTGCTGCGTCGAGCGGGGAACGACATCCTCTACCATCTTCTGCGCATTGACGAGGACGCCGCATCGGAAGGCACGTTGTCGCTGGTCCTGATCAGCCAGGAACAGATCCTTGACGTGTTGGAAGGAGCGGTCATTTCGCGGCTCGGTGCGTCCAACCACCTGCGGATTCCTGCGTACAACCGTGAGGAATTGGCGGCCATCGCGGAACAGCGGGCCACGCTGGCCTTGCGCCCTGGCTCTTGGCAAGACTCCCACATCGCCCTGATTGCGGAAGCGGCCGCAGCCAACGGCGATGCACGCGCGGCCATTGAATTGCTCGACACCGCCGTGCGCAACGCAGAGGCCGACGGCCGACGTGAACTGCGGGCCGACGACATCCAGCGAGCGGCAACCGAACTCCCAAGCACCCATGCCGATGGCCTGGTCGATGAGTTGAACCTGCACCAGCTGTTGGTGCTTCTCGCCGTTGCACGACGCCTGAGGCGCGCGGACCACATCACCAGCGGAGACATCGACCAACTCTACGCTGTGGTGTGCGAGGAACATGACGCCGAAGCGCGCAGCCACACGACGATTTGGAAGATCGTCAAGGAACTCGAGGCGCGAGGCCTCATCGCGACCCGTGTGGCTCCTGTCGGCTCTGGTCGGGGGCGGACCACGCACGTGACCATGCCAACGGTGTTGCCAGCAGACCTCATCCCGAGGATCGAGGATGCCGTGCCAAGACGGCGGCGCTGAGGCCCGTTTTCGCTCCGGTGAGCATAAATAGAGGCCGCATGTCGGCGGACTGCACCTTGGTGAGGCTCATGGCTGATGGAGAATTCATTGCCGTCGTCAACGACACGAACCCGGCCAGCAACGGCCGCTCGTACAACGTGACGATTTCGGGCAACAACCACGCACAATTCCTTGGAAAGCGCATCGGTGACGTGGTCGACGGCATCTTCGTGGGCGAGGGTGAAACCGCCCTGAACGGCTACAAGCTGGAAATCACCGGCGGCTCCGACAAGACCGGCACGCCGATGCGCCGCGATCTCGACGGCGGCTCCCGTCAATCGGTCCTGGTCACCGCCTCGACGGGGTACAAGGGCCACAAGCTCGTCCAGAAGACCAAGAAAGGCGAGAAGCGCACCTTCCGCTACGTCCCGGACGGTCTGCGTCGCCGCCGCAACTTCCGCGGCAACACCGTCACTCAGGACACCCGCCAAATCAACCTCAAGGTCGTCGAAGCCGGCAACAAACCGCTTGACGCCATCTTCGGTGCCGACGAGGAACCGGCCGCGGAGTGAACCCCGAGAGGGACGTCGAGCACAACAGGAAGGAGGGGGAGCGATGGCACGTCGACTCCCGCGCCAACCTGAGGTCAACATTGGACTCGTTGGTCACGTTGACCACGGAAAAACGACGCTCACTCAGGCGCTGTCAGGAGTCTGGACCGACACCCATTCCGAAGAGCGCAAGCGTGGTATCTCCATCAAATTGGGTTACGCGGACACGGCCTTCTACAAGACCGACGACGGGGCACACTACCCGCTTGGCCGCCACCCGGAAGGCAGCAAAGACGTTGAAGAGGACCTTGAGCGCGTGGTCTCCTTCGTTGACGCTCCAGGTCACGAAACGCTGATGGCCATCATGATCACGGGCGCATCCCTGATGGACGGCGCCCTTCTGATGGTGGCTGCCAACGAACCATGCCCCCAGCCCCAAACGCGTGAGCATCTGATGGCACTCGAGATTGCGGGCATCGAGAACATCGTGGTCGTGCAGAATAAAATCGACCTGGTCACGCGCGAACGTGCTCTGGAATCGCATGATGAGATCAAGACCTTCCTGAAGGGCACCATCGCAGAAGACGCCCCGATTATTCCTGTGTCCGCGCACCACGACGTGAACCTCGACGTGTTGATTTCCGCGATTGAAGCCTTCATTCCCACACCAGACCGTTCAGAAGACGTCCGCAGCGTGATGCACGTCGCCCGTTCCTTCGACATCAACCGGCCCGGCACCCGCCCCGGCAAAATGCGTGGAGGCGTCATTGGTGGTAGCATCGTGGAAGGCACCTTCTCGGTGGGAGACGAAGTGGAAATCGCTCCGGGTCGCCGCGTTGGAGAAGGCAACAAAGCCGTCTGGGAGCCCATCCAAGCCACCATCAGCAGCATCCAAGGCGGCGGCTTGAACCTCGATACCGCGCACGCTGGCGGCCTCGTTGGCATCGCCACCAAACTCGATCCTGCGACCACCACCGCCGACAACCTCAGCGGTCAGGTCATCGCTCGCCGTGGTGAGCTGCCCGAAATCCGTGAGACAATCCGTGTTGACGTGGACCTCATGACCACGATGGTCGCGGGGGATGGCGAAGCTCCGGAGCCCATTCACCGTCTTCGCAACAACGAGATGTTGATGGTCAACGTCGCAACGGCGACCTCGGTTGGCGTGGTGAAAAACGTCGAGAAGAATCAGGCCACGCTGCAACTTCGTCTGCCCATCTGTGCGGACGTCGGTCAACGCGTTTCCCTTTCCCGGAGGACCGGATCCCGCTGGCGCCTCATTGGCCACGCAACGATCGTCTGAGGCGAGAACGTGGAACTCATCATTGACGCCTGCGGTTGGGCCGCAGCGGTTGATGCGAAGGTCAACTTAGACCATGCCTTGCTCCCCTTGGTTGGCCGGCCCACATGGTTGGTGCCCGTCGGGGTCATGGAAGAACTCGTAGCTCTCAACCGGGAACGACGTGGCTTGTTGCTCAGCCTGCTGGACGAGCGTGCAACGGTCATCGACGATGGCACAGAACATCAGCATCCTGACGATTTCATCGTGGCCTTGGCATCGGAACGACAAGCGGCCACGCTGACCGTGGATCGCGCCCTCAAAGGACGCCTGATTCAGGCCGGTTGTCCGGTTATCGAAGTGGTGGACGGACATCGACTCCGACGGATCGACCCCTAGGGGAGCGTGAACAAAACATCGTCGTCATGACCGTCCAGCAAGCGCAGGCGTACGCCGGCGTCGATCCAAGCATGAGCGTAATTGATCGCCCCAAAGGCTCGAACAAAGTCGCCGGTCTTGAGAAAGTGCGCTGCATCTGAAGCATAGTCATCGGCCATACGGAGCAAACGCTGGAGGTCGTCCCAAGCAGCGGTCCCTTCTTCGGGAAGGGGTGTGGCTTTTGCTCTGGCTCTGGAGGTCAGGTCAAGGTACCGCTGGACACGCTCTGCGGTGACCTCGGTGGGGTGGTCGCCCTCAGTCATCGACCTCACCCCCCCGTCGACGCACGCGTTGAGCGTCATCGTCACGCCCGAGCGCTTCGTAGTGCAAGGCGGCTGTTGCCCAGTCTGCACGCTCTTCTGCCTCCACTGCGGCCTCAAACCGGCGGCGACGCTGGGCCCAATCGGCGGCACGCTGACCGTCGGCCACCAAAGCACGACGCGCCTCACGTTCGATGCGTTCACGCTCACCGCCATACCAGCACCGGACCAAACCGTCCCGGGTGACGCCAACGAGGGTCTCCGCCCCATCACCGTCCAGCAACAAGACCGGCTCGCTCAGCGCAGCCCCTTGATGCACAGCATCGCCCTCCGGCGCGGTGATGATTCGTCCGTCAAGTTCGAGGAGCACCCAACCCGCTGTGGTTCGAACCGCAGCGGTGGGTTCCAACACGTCGCTATCCACGCGCTCAATGCGGTCCCATCCAGACGCCCCAGGCACGCCACGGTGCAACATGCCGTCAGCCCCCCGGAGAAGCATCCCGTCGCGGTCCAACCGGGACACCCACGTCCACGCTTCGTCCCCATAGGCCGCAAGGTCCACTCCGCTGCCAACGTCGACAAGGCGCAGGATTCCGTCATGGTCGTGAACGATGGCCTGATCTCTGTCGAGCCATCCGATGAGCGCACGAACGGGTGCGCGTGTGGCTCGTGATCGACCCCGTCCTTCCTTCGTAAACAGATGGAGGTCCCCCTCACGGCCTGAAGCAAGCCAGCCGCCTCCCGGCCGTGCGAGCAAGGAGGAGAAGCCGCGGCTGACGGCTCGACCTTCGTTGATCGGCGTGCCATCATCGAAACGGTGCACGGTGAATCCGTGCGCGGCAAGAACGCCAACGTGAGGTCCAGCCACGACCACACGGTGTGGGGTAAACAGAAGGTCATGCGTCCAACGATGAGCACCGTCGTCAGACATCAGGGTCAAGCGACGCTCGTGCCCAAACATGCACCATCCTGTGCCGACGACCAAGGAAGCGACCGGTTCAGTGATCTTCCTGGACCATGCAGCAGTCCACGCCATCAGGCCTCACCTCCAAGCAGGTTCCAAGCACGGAGTTGAGCACGTGCGCTTGCGGACAAGGTGAACACTCGGGATCGACCTCGTTGGGCAACATCGAGCACTCCGTCCTTATGCAAGCCGTTGCACAGTTGAGAAAGACGGGCACGTTTCACCCCTAACCTCGAGAGAACTCTCGCATCGGAGGGGGACACTTCGCGTTGACTGGCCGCTTCAACAACCACGGCTTGTCCTGCATTCAGCTCCTTCAAGGCCTGCACACGTAGTGGACGGTGATGCAAGGAACCGGCATGCGGCAGGCCAAGGCGCGTGAGGGCTTCGGCCAAGCCCTCCACTGTAGGTGGTTGAGTCGGCGACGTCTCAGCAAGCGCACGCCCGAGCACCTCTATCACATCATGCCCAAACACCGGACCACCAGAGCGCAGCGGATGTGGAGTCCCATGTCGAGCTGAGGATGCGCTGTGGGCCTGAATCGCATCATCAGGGGATCCCTCAACGGTATGGTCCGTAAAGTGCCATGCGTCCTCCACCACTTCTTGTGTGACGATGCTGGTCTCTTCAGCGACCTTCATTTCCACGGGCTTGCTTGCTTGCGCGTTGTTTGCATCGATGGACCGGCGAGCGATGCGGCTGAACGGCGACGTGGGGTCAACCTGAGATACAAGCGGCTCCCGCGGCGACGTGGCCTTCGGAACTGGGGTTTGCACGTCTGTAGGCGTGAGGGAATCAAGCGGTTCAGCGCTTGTTTCAACGGGAGCAAAATCCTCCATCCAACTCGAATCCGGTTCAACGCGATCATCCAGTTGCGGACGCACGGGCGGTGGCGCGTCGAGCTCGCGGGCGCCCTCCAGACCGTCCATGTCCAATTCCAAACCTGTGGCTCCCGGACCCTCCTGCCAGCCGTCCATCGCTGGACCTGAGCTTGCTGTTTGAGCGGAGGGTGCTGGCGAGCGCTGGCCGCTTCGTTGATGCGCCATGTACTGCTTGCTCATTTCCCCCAACAACTCCCGAGGATAACGTGGGAGTGCGCCAAGGTGCTGCTTGATCCACTGGGAACGGGGACGCCAACCAAGTTGATTTTCTCGGCGCACGCGAACGTCAATCATGGTCGCTATGTCGTCATCATCGAAGGGCTCGAGAATGAATTCATCCTGAAAACGCGCTTCCAGCGAGGGACCGAGCCGTGCAGCATGTTCTGGGGTGGCGATGACCACAATCATGGCGTCAAGGCGCTCCAGGTATGGCATGGACTTGGAGAGAATGGCCGAGAGGTGTTCGCCTTCGTGAGGCGGGAAATCAAGCACGATCAAGGCGTGGCCTTGGTCCCTGCGCAACGTTTGGATGAGCATGTCCGTGGCCTGATTCGGACCTGAGGGGGGCTCTCCCCCAATCAGGCCTGCGTGAATTTGTCCCATCAGGTCAGCCGCAGGGTGTTGGGCGTTGACCTCCACAACGTGAACGGCGCGTTTCACGTTCCCCCTGAGCACACGCATCAACGATGTTCGTCCAGAACCTGAGGGACCGGTCAGCAACAGCATCCGTGCATCGGTCCCTTTGGTGAGGTACCAGCGAAGTTCGTCCAACACTTCGTCACGGCCGACGAGGAGGTCGACGTCGTTCGCCTCCAGGGGCTTCCGGCCGAAGGGGTTCCTGTCCACAGCGGGAAACCCCTCAGAAGGCATCATGCTCGGCGCCAATCAAAAGCGGGTATATCATGCTTCACCGGGTGGTGGCTTCCGCGACATACGTTAGGACACGTTAATCGCGTGGCCGAGCCCAAGATTTTGCCTCCCTCCTAACGTGTGATAACGGGAATCTAACGTTTCGCTAACACGTTAGTCGAGCGTTAATCTCCCCGGTGGATTGATGCTCTACCGGACCTGCCGTCCATTATGCCCGCACGGAGCAGCCGCCTCTCGGGATTCTATCGCCTCACGGTACAACAACGCCGAGAAGCCCTCAGGGAGGCCACGGACCTCAGTGACGAAGCGGTAGAAGCCTTGGCTTCGGCTGACGCTTTGACAGAAGAGGCGGCAGATCACATGATTGAGAACGTGGTAGGACGCTTTGTCCTCCCCGTGGGCTTGGCCACGAATTTCATTGTCGATGGAGAGGAGTACCTCATTCCCTTTGTCTTGGAAGAGTCCAGCGTGGTGGCAGCAGCCTCCAACATGGCCCGCAGGTGCAGATCCACCGGCGGATTCGTCAGCAGCAACGACCCACCCATCATGATTGCACAAGTCCAGGTGCTTGACGTGTCAGATTTTGACGCTGCAGAGGCCGCCGTGATGGGGGCTGAAGAGGAGTTGAAGCGCGTGTGCAACGACCGACCTTCCACCATGATCAAACTGGGAGGCGGCCTGAAACGCCTGACCTGTCATCGGATTCCGACCGATGTGGGGACGATGTTCGTGGTTCACCTCCACGTCGATGTTCGAGACGCGATGGGCGCCAACGCCGTCAACACCATGGCTGAATTGATCGCACCGCGCATTGAGTCCCTCACTGGAGGGCGTGTCCTGCTGCGTATCCTGTCCAACCTGGCCACAGAACGCATGGCCCGGATTGAAGCGCGCTTTAGTCCAGAAGCCATGTCCGATGACGGCGACGCCATCCAAGGTGCAGAGGTCATCGCTGGCATCATCGAGGCCTACCACTTCGCCGCCTCAGACCCATACCGAGCAGCCACACACAACAAGGGCGTCATGAATGCCATCAGCGCAGTGGCCATCGCATGCGGCCAGGACTGGCGGGCCATAGAGGCAGGTTGCCACGCTTGGGCGGCGGTCCGAACCGGCCGTTATGCGTCCATGACCGAGTGGCTGGTCGACGATGAGGGATACCTTGTGGGTCGCCTCGCGACACCGATGGCGGTGGGCACCGTCGGAGGGGCGAGCAGGGTGCACCCGACCGCTCGGGCATGCCTCGACATCCTCGGGATCGATTCTGCAGACCGCCTTGCGGCCATCATGGCAGCCTCCGGTCTGGCTCAGAACCTCGGAGCACTGCGCGCCTTGTCCACCAGCGGCATCCAGGCAGGCCACATGCGCCTTCATGCACGCAACATGGCGGTGAGCGCGGGAGCAGAGGGTGCTGAAATCGATGAAGTGGCCGCACGGTTGGCCTCGTGGGAGGGTCCCCGAACGCAAACCACTGCAGAAGAAATCCTTGCCATGCTCAGGCAGGGCGCCTGATCACTCTTCTTCGCCCACAGGGAGCACGGCCTGCACAGTACCGTCCACGTGCTCTTCTTCAACGACCACGCTGCCCAACACGTCGTCCAGGATACCCGACTCTGCGACCTGTTCACGGAACCACGCACGGACCTTGGCCCGGTCGGTGTGTGGGCAACCAAAGACCTCTGAAAACCGACGTGTGGTCGAAAGGCGCCGCGTGTTTCCATCCCGGCGACGCTGAATCATGCCGGCTTGTGCGAGTTCACGCACGTGGTCGTAGGCCCGCTGCCCAAGCATGTCGACCAAACGTGACTGCGGCATGGGCTGATGATAAGCAATCAATGAGGCGGCTTTCAACAAGCGAGGAGGAAGGTCAGTTTTGGTCTCACGAGGGAGGTGAGCGGCCACTTTCGGTTTGACCTCCATGGCCCAGCGACCGCCAACCTCGGCGAGGTGGAGGGCCCCACGACGGCGCTTCAGCGCGCCTTGGAGGTGATCAAGCGCTGCACTGACCTCTTCAGCCTCGTAACCCAAGGTCTCCGAGAGTTCCTTCACGGACAGGGAACGCCCAGCGGCGAACAACTGAGCTTCGAGGAGAAATTCCAGTGGCGTCTCCGTCATCAGTTCACCTCACTCGACCAGCCACGAATCTGCGTCGTCTTCTTGCTCTGCAAGCACCGCAGCCGACGCTTCTTCGAGCGCAGCCGCCTCACCGGCGCGTTGTATCAACCCCTTCGGAGCAAGGCCGCTTTCCTCTGCTTCCACGCGCTCAAGATGCGCCCTCACCTCGGCATAAGTGTCGATATGAGGCCAGAGGTCCACCACATGGATGGGACCGGTAGGGACCACGTCCTGCACAACATCAGCCACACGGCGGTGAACGAGGAAGAGGCCGGCAATGAAGGCCGCCACGTTGGCTTCTGTTCGTCCTCCGAGGCTGGCCGCGGCCTGTGGGTCCGTCTCTTCCAATCGGCGGACGACGTCAAGCAGAGGCACTTTGGCGGAGCCGGTGGACACACAAACAGCCCGAAGAGCGCTCCAGCAACGCTCAATGTCGCCCTCAAGGTCCTCATCATGCATGCGACCTCCAACGTCTTCCAAGTGGGCTTTGAGTTCAGCCGCAGCGGCTTGCCGTACACGCTCGCGTTCCTGCAGGGCTTCTGCATCGTCAGCTGCGTCTTTGAACGCAGCCAGAAGCTCACCGAGGGTGGTTGGCCGACCTTCTGGACGACGCAAGCGTCCATCAAACAAGGTTGGTAATGTGGCATCTGCCTCACCCTGGAGGACCGTGGTGGTGAAGGCAAAGGCCTCGTCATCCACGTCCAATTCCCAACCAAAGTCGTGACCGAACTCCATGTCCTCTTCGTCAATGTCGATGGCCGTGGCCCGGTCGTAGACACCCAGGGTTTGCTCGTGGAGCACTTCCCATGCCAAGCGAATCAGGCGGCCACAGGCTGGAAGATCAACGCGATCTGCCTCGGTGCGTACGCGTTCTGTGAAAATCTCGAGGAAGGCTTCCAAGTCGATGTCCCACGCATTCAGCCCCTCTTCACGAACCAAGGACAACACGAGCGCGATGGAACGATCGATGGGATCGCTCAACGCCTGATGTTCAGCCCCGTCGTGGGCAGCGATGCGCATGATGCGGTCTCCGAAGGCGAGGGCTTCGTCGTTCTCGCTTCCGCTCGACAGCAACCGCTCAACGATGTCCTGCCTCAGGAACCATCCGTCGAGGGCCATCTGTTGCATCGAACCACCTCACTCCTCATCGGGGGCTTCGACCAGCACCGCATCGTCCTCCTCGGCTTTGGTGGAATCTGGAGCAGCTGCCTCTCGTACGGCCTCAAGGTGTTCACGGGCTTCCGCCTCCTCATCGGCCACTTCTTCGGCACGCGCCAGCAGCCCCTCGAGGCTCTTTGGAGTTCCAAGGGACTCGGGCACCTCAGGCATGGCATTCTGGAACGCCACGGCTTCTCCGGCACGGTCGGCGTTTTTCGCTACATCCGCTGCTGCTGCTTCTTCTGCGGCTGCGCCGAGTTCCAACGCCCGTTGGCGGTTGAAATCCATGATGCGACGGCTGCAGCCGTCACCACCGTGTGTGACCCCGATGTGATGGTCTGCCAAGCTTAGGCTGACCTTACGCAAGGTCACCATGATGAACTGGGCGCGCTCGGACCGCGTCCTGCACATCTCGGCGATGAGACGAGCGTTGTCCGAGTCGAGGTTCTGGTCCACTTCGTCAAAGTAGTAGAAGGGGCTTGGATCGTAATCCTGAATGGCGAAAATGAGGGCCAGCGCTGCCATGGATTGTTCACCACCGGAGAGGCCTTGCAATCGACAACGGCTGGATTTCCCTCGAGGTCGGGCCCACATGTCCAGGCCTCCTGAAAACGGCTGCTCTGGATTTTCGAGGAAAAGCTCACCCTCGCCGCCTTTCGAGAGGGTTTTGTAGACCCGCTTGAAGTTCTCATTCACCTTCGAGAGCACTTGCGTCAGTCGAACCGTGCGTTGTTGGTCCAACTGTTCAGCCAAATCCAGCAGGTCTTGTCGGCGTCCCTTGAGCACACCGTGGTCGGCGCTCAGGGAAGCGAGGCGTTCCTCACAAGCGGCGTGTTGTTCGATGGCGCGCCAGTTGACCGAACCAATGTCCTCAATCTTGCGTTCTAGACGTCGAACGGTACGTTCCCCATCCGCCACCGTGGGCAACGGCGCTTCCTCTTCGACGGTTTCGGGAATGCCCTCCTCGGCCATGGACGTGCGGATTTCGACAAGTTGTGCTTCGCTGGTGGACAACAGACGGCGCAATTCCTCCGCATGCTGACGGCGCGAGCGAGCATCTGAGGCTTTTTGCTCTGAAGCAGCACGAAGTGCGCTACGCTCGTCCACCAGACGGATGCGTTCGTCCTCCAATCCCTGATGCTCCTCGAGATGCGACCGTCGTTCCTCTTCTTTGGCGGACAGAACAGTACGGTTCTCTGCCATCGTACGTTCGAGGCTCCCCCGTTCNGTCGCCCGAGTTGCCGCATCGGAANCCANGGCGTCCAGGCGCCCGGTCAGGTCCTCCACGTTTCCGAAGAGAAGCGCNTATCGCTCCTTTCCAGACCGAATGGTCGCCTCGTTGCTTTGCANATCGGCCTCCGCCGTGGTCTTGGCCATTTCCGCNGCATGGAGCCGTTCCTTGAGGTGTGTCGGACTAGCGTCTTGCAGATGCTGGCTTGCCTCATCGCGTGCCTCGATGGCCGCAGTAAGACGCTGCTGTGCTTGAGAGCGAAGCGCGAGGTGGCGGCGTCCTTCTTGTTCGAAGGCCTCGAGCCGCTGGACCAGTGCCGCCAAATTCCCTTCTTCCTTACCGAGGGCAGACTTGGCAGCAGCGTGAGCGCTTCGCCACGACGCCAACTTGGAGGCCGCATCGTTGTTGGCGATGTCCCCCAAACGGCGACGGACCTCCGCTTGAGCTTCGCGCGCCTCACGAACCTTGGCCGATACGCCTTCGGACATCATCCGAAGACGTTCCACTTCTTTCGACAGGCGCTCAACTTCAGTTGCACCCTGAATTTTCCCGCCGAACGAGATGCGTGAGCGGCGAGGGGAACCTCCAGTCATCGCGCCCCCGGCCTCGGCCACGCTTCCGTCAAGGGTGATCAGCCGAACGCCGCCCATGTTGGCACGCGCGGTGGCCATCGTGTCGACGACGAGGGTGTTGCGGAGCACAAAGCGCACCGCTGCATCGATGCGAGGGTCGTGCTCCAACAAGTCGTGAGCAAATCCGATGACGCCCGGTTGACGAGCGACCATCACCGCGCGCCCAGCGGGCCGTCCAGCGTTGATTTTGTTCAAGGGCAAGAAGGTCGCGCGTCCAGCGTTGTTGCTCTTCAGCCAGCGAATGGCTTTGGCAGCGACCTCATCGGTTTCAACGACCACGGACATCATGCCGCCGCCGATCGCCGTGGATAGGGCCGTCGAGTGGGCTTCATCCTTCGGCGCACAGAGTTCGGCGATCGTCCCGAAAATGCCGTCCAGTTCACCGGAATCACGCGCTCCAAGCACGGCTGCAGCGCCACCAGTCAGGCCCGAAGAGCCTGAATTGGATTCCATGGCTGCCCGTGCGCGCGCCAACTGGCGTTCAACGTCCCTCAAACGCGTCTCAACCGCATTCGCTTCCTCGACCAGCGTGGATTCCTTGCGCTGAGCAGCGGCCAGGTCGCGAGCGAGACTTTCCCGATCGGAACCTTCAGCCATTGCTTTGATTTCCTCTCCTTGGAGTTCGCTCTCAGCGACATGCATCTTGGCGCCCGCCAAGGCTTCCTCGGCTTTCTGACGCTCCTCGAGCAACAATTCGCCTGCGGTTGCAGAACGATCGACGTCCGATTGCGCATTGGACAGAGCCGCTCGTGCGTGCTCGATCTCCTCCTCACAGGCTTGAACCGAGCGAGCAAGTTCCGCCACGTCACTGGTCGAACCTTCGAGAGCTTCGCGGACGGTGGCTTCTTCCTTTTCTGCCGCACATAGAGCATCTTTGGCTGCCTTGAGGGCTTCTTCTGCGTGCTTGATGTCAACAGCCGCCCAATCTGAGGCGGTGGAGGCTTCCTCCAAATCAACCTCGAGTCGTGTCCGGGTTGCGGCGTCGTTTTCGTCCCGTGTTGCCATGTCCGAGAGACGGTCTGCTGCGGTCTCGATGGCCACGTTCAGCCTCTGAATCTCCTGTTGAAGCGCTTCGCCTCCCCCGCCGAGCTTGTCTTGAATCTGCTTGACGAGTTCGGCGATGGCGTCGTCGAGTTGAATCAGGTGTTTGGCGGCCTCTGCGACGTCGGCTTCGAGCGCACTGGCTTCCTCGATGTTCCGTCCAACCTCACGACGCTGATGTTCGATGGTACCTTCCTGACCGGCGAGTCGGGCGCGCCAGAGCCGGGCGCGCGCATTGAGCAAATCTTCTCGTATTTTGAGGGCCTTTTCGGCATCTTTCTTCTCCTCGACAAGTTCGGCAAGGTGCCGTTGTTGCTCCTGCTCGATCATCGCGATGCGCTCGAGGTATTCTTCGACCTGCCTCCTTTGGCGGTCCGCCTTGCGGATTTCCTCGTCGTACGACGTAACTCCGGCCACGTCATCGAGGACCTTTCGTCGCTCGCCAGAACTCATCTTTGAGAGGCTGGTCACGTCACCTTGGAGCACGATGTTGTAGCCATCAGGACGGGCATTGGCCGCCCCAAGGAGGCGGTGGAAGGCCTTGAGCGAGGAGTCTTCCCCGTTGAGTTGGTATTCCGTCACGACATTCCCGGCAGGCGTCAGACGGACGCGTTTGGCCATGGTGATTTCATCCATGTCGAGCGGCAGCCGGCGAAGGCCTCCTTCCATTGCTGGATTCGCGAACACAAGGGTTACGGCACACCCTTTGGCGGGGCGGCTGCTTTTGCCTCCGTTGAAAATCAGGTCTTTCGAATTCTGAGCCCGTAGGGTCTTGGCTGATTTTGGTCCGAGCACGAACTGAATCGCGTCCCCGCTGTTCGATTTCCCAGATCCGTTTGGACCGGTGATGGCCGTGAACCCACGCCCAAAGGGAATGCGGACTTCCCCCTTGAACGACTTGAAGTCAACCATCACGAGTTCCTTGAGGTACATCCCATCCCTCCGGTCCAATTTGGACCTCAGGCCCCTCATCTCGAACGAGGGAACTTAAACACTCCTCGAATGATGTACAGCGAGGCCATCGTTCAGGAATGATGTCCGCTTCGCCGTCACAAGGTTCCCAGCGCATCGCAACGGTCGCACCCAGAACCTTTGCAATACGGGCATGTGGCACGCACCAGGGGACTTGAGCGCGTGCGCATTGGCCGTGTGGGGCCTCGGGCGAGGCGAGACTGCCCCGCAGCGGAACTGCTTCTGTGCGCATGGATGAACGCGTTGCGGTTTTCGTTCACTTTGGCCCGACGAGATTGCTGGACTTCTGCGAACTCTGATTCTCTATATTTCGGTCCACGCATCAACATCATGCCAATGAACGCGACCAGGATTTGCAAGAACCATGCTTGGTTGATGAAGGGCACAACCTCAACCAAACCTTCCGAAGATGCAGCACCAGGAAGAAGGGACAAGCGGTCCAGCACGGCCAATGAAAACAGCATGGAACCGGTGATGAACATGAGCCGGCGGATGCGCTTGGCCATTTTCGGAGAACGAGGCATGCGAGCAACTCCAGCCAGCAGCAAAATGCCCCCTTCGGCCATGAGCATGAGATCAGCTCCTGTCCACGTCCCGAGTTCCCCAAAGCAATGGCTTTGCCCAAAAGTTTCGAGATGAACGCCAATGTTGCTGAAGCTGCACCCAGGGTCAGACATCCGGATGATGTCGAGTTTCGCGGTCGGTGCGCCACTGACGAGCATCGGGGCAAGGCTACCCCGCTCGACGTTCACCCATGCCCCGGCGGCCACACCGATGCCAAGCAGCGTCCCAATCCGGCGACGCCACTTCCCCATGCATAGAGGTCGGGCACCGCATCAATAGCCCTGTCGGCCTCGCCGATGCGGTCAAAGGGGAAGCCACTGAGGCGCCTCCGTGTACGAAGCACCGCCGGTGGCTGTGGTCGGCAGCGGCATCGCTGGTCTCTTCTGTGCCCTCCGGCTTGCAGAAGGCGGTCGTAAGGTCCAGATCTTTACCAAACGCAGGACACAGGACTCATCCACCAATTGGGCCCAGGGCGGCATTGCTGCCATTCTTGACAAAACGGCCAAGGAAGCCATCGAAGCACACGTGCAAGATACCCTTGCAGCTGGTGCAGGAACCTGTGACGAAACGGTGGTTCGAGCGGTCGTAAGTGAGGCCGGAGATCGGATTCGTGACCTGCTTGAACTTGGCGTGAATTTTCAGCGTGATGAAGATGGAACGTTGCATCGTGTGCGTGAGGGGGGCCACAGCAGCAGCCGTATCCTCCATGCCAAGGACGCAACGGGCCGTGAAATTGAGCGCTCACTGATCGACGCTGTCAGCCATCATGCCGGCATCACCGTGCACAGCGACACGATCGTGGTGGACCTCATCCGTCGCAACCACAGCAACCCGACGGCTGGGGTTGAAGGGCTGTGGGTTCAGCACGAAAATGACGTGGAAGTGCGCACCGTGTCCGCCTCAGCTGTGGTGTTGGCCACAGGAGGCGCAGGCCAGCTTTGGGCCCCAACCACCAATCCTCCGGTCTCAACCGGAGATGGCTTGGCCATGGCCGCTCGATTTGGAGCCCATGTCAAAGACATGGCCTTCGTGCAATTCCATCCTACCTCCATCGAGCATCCGTCCAGAACCTTCCTGATCACGGAAGCACTTCGGGGAGAAGGAGCCGTCTTGTTGGACGATGAGGGATTGGCCAAGTGGCGCATGTCAGGCGACGAAGACCCCGCACCGTACTCTTTCACGCTCAAAACCTCACCAAAGGGTTCCATGGGGACCCGTGACGTGGTAGCGCGGGCCATCGATGCGAACCTCAAACGGTCAGGTCGAAACGCGGTGTGGCTGGTCACGGAACACCTCGATGCTGAACGACTGACCGACCGTTTTCCAAACATCCAGCGCATGCTTTCCGATCTCGATCTCCGCCTCGGCATGGACCCAATTCCCGTGCGTCCAGCCGCACATTACACCGTCGGGGGCGTCGCTGTGAACGCGCACGGTCAAGCGCTTGACGACGCCAACCGCCCCCTGCCGGGCCTGTACGCCATTGGCGAAGTGGCCTGTACGGGCATGCATGGCGCCAATCGTCTGGCGTCCAACAGCTTGCTCGAAGCGGTGGTTTACGCGCAGCGCACGGCTGCACATCTGCTCGACAGCGAGCCGTACCTGGGATCGTCCAAACTACCAGCGTGGCGTGCAGACGGTTTGCTTCCCGTCGAGGAACATGGTGCACTGGCGCACGATTTGAACAGCCTGCGTGAAACCATGGGGCGTGAGGTGGGCATCATGCGGAGGAATGCCCGTCTTGCTCGTGCGCAGCGTCGACTCGACCTTTTCGCTGAGGAGGTGGACAACACATGGCTTCGATGCCGCCCCACCAAGGATCTGATCGAGTTGCGCAACATGGTACAAGTCGCCATGTTGGTGGTGAAGGACGCCTCGGCTCAACAGGAAAACCGCGGGCTCCACTACAACGCGGACCTCACCGATGCAGGGCATGAATCAACGCCGTGACCTGAGCATTTTGGGTGGCCACCAGTCCGTGCTGCTCGGCCAAGTCCACGATGTGACCGTTCAAAGCGTCAATCTCCGTTGGTCGTCCGGCCCTCACGTCTTCAAGCATTGAACATCTGTTCTCAGCGGTGGCGTCCAGCACGTCCACCAAGGTGGTCACCAATTCGTCCATCCTCGGGAGGTTCACGCCTTGGCGACGGCCAACCAGTTCTGCCTCCGCCAGCAATCCGACGGCAGCATCGAACAAAGGTGTGTGAAGCATTTCCCCGTTCCGCACACCGGCCAGGGCACACAACGGATTGATGGCGATGTTGAGCAGGGCCTTGCTCCAAATTTGTCGGCGAGCGTCGTCCACCCTGCGAGCCGACAACCCTGCCGCATCAAAGCAGGCGACCAACGCCTCGACGGCCTCGCCGGTGGCACCACCAGGCCATGCACCAAGAGCGACCTCGCCACGACCGGTCCACACTGACGTGCTCTCTTCGCCTCGCATTGCGCCGTGGGTGGAGCTGGCGGCAACGATGCGTCCAGGTACAGCACGTGCAAGGCGCTCCACAACGCCCAGCCCGTTTCCAAGGTAGACGACCACGCCATCCGGCGCGAGGAGTCCGGGCAGCATGGACGCCACCTCTTCCACCTGATGTGCCTTGACGCACAAGACCACCGCATCCAAGGTTAAGGCAGGGGGTGATGCTCCTGGTGCATCAAGGAGGTGCACCCGCTCTGCGGGTAAGGTGACCTCATGCTCAGCATGACCGGTAACACGAAGCCCAGTGGCCAAAGCATGAGCGCCGCGAGCGCCACGCGCCAAGACATGGACCTCGTTGTGTTGCGCGAGAAGGGTGGCAAAGAGCCCGCCCGTGGCCCCAAGGCCGAGAACGGCAATCTGCACCGCTAGGCCTCCAACGAGGACAAACGAAGGAGCACACGCCCGTCGAGGTGGTCAAACTCAAAACTCGAGGTCCCGGTCGAGGGCGGCGTCATGGTCAGCACCGTGGTGCCGTTTGCGAGGATCGAAGGAGCGACCACGTCCCATCCCATGCCGTCCCCGGCAATCACCACGCTCAGCGGGATTTCTGCGCCCGCTTCCAGATGGATTTCAACGGTTCCAAACGCATTGGGTGCGAAACCTGCCAACACATCGCCGTCGTCATACACCCCGCCCACACCGATGTAGCGGCGCTCAACAATCGGGTGAACCAGCAGGACATCGGGACCACGCTCGAGGCGGTAGATGGCCGGAGAGGCATCGCCCAGAGGGCAGTGCAGCAATTCCCCATCTGCCGGAGCGCGCAAGACGAGGGCCTCACCCTCGCCAACGGTTGGAATTGTACCAGCGCCTCGGATCCCCAAATCCCAAATCCAACCTTGCTCGCCGCGCGGTGGCGTTGCCTCTGGCGAAAGGTCCGCGCATGATACACGGTCCAAATGAAGGCTGCCTCCTGCTTCGAATCCAGCCCCCCAGCCTCCAGAACTCACGTTCCAGCCGTCGTCGTCAAAGGCAAGACGCGCAACAACGTCAGGAGGTTGCAGCGTGAAGGAGGTGTTGTCGATGCTGAGGTGCTCGGGTGGCGTATGCTTCAGCAGCATTGGGTCCGCGCTGCGGAGGCAATGCGAGGCCGGTTGAGTGACGCTCAGCTCTTGCGTGCCGCTTTCCGTCCACCACACGGCGGCCTCGCTGTGGACGTATCCCGGGAGGCTCAGATTCGCGTGGGTCCCGTCAGAAGCCGTCAGGTCAACGCACACGAGAGGACCTGCTTCATCGGAGGTCAGGTTCCATTTTGGAGCCAAAGGATGGACAGGGAGGTTCGGTTGAAGGGGAGCCTCCCAACGGACGCTCCCACCACTGACGCTGAGAAGACCACGGGTGGGTGCGCCTTCCCCATTCCAAGAAGCATTGAGGCTGACGGACGTGCTTCGCCCGGCCCTCACCTCAACCTCACACCGTTCCACCTTGTTCGCCGAACAGCCGTCCCACGTGGTCACCCAATCAGGACCAATGTCAAGGATAAGGCTCACCTGCTGGTCGAGGAGCGAAGGATTGAGGACGCTCATGCTGATGGAAGCCCTCCACACACCTTCGACGTCCACCACGTCGACGATTTCGGGTGCATCCATGGTCATCTCCGCGTCCCAATCGTTGTGAGCGATCAGAGGCGTCTCAGAAGGAAGCGCCACGAGGAGCAGAAGGACCCACACCAGACCCATGGCGAAATGCTGCTGTTCAGGCACAGGTTTTGTGTCGTCGAGGACCATTGGCCACCGACGGTCAGAACCCATCAGCAAGGTCAGGGTGAGGATCACCGGGAGCACGAGCGACCAGACGGTGAATCGTGTGAACACCGAGAAGAGAACTGCGCCCAGGGCGAAGGCAAACAACAGCAGCATCTGAGTCTGCGTCGTCCGGACTTCACTCATGCCCAACCGGGCAACGTGGAGTCGTCCACCCGGGAAGGTGGGCACATGCAACAAGGAAACCCAAGCAAGGAAGGTGGCAGTGGCGCCAGCCCAGACCAGAGGGCTTGCCCATGCAGCACGCGTCGCCAAGTCCGTACGGAGCAAGCCGTCCATCATGCCGAGGAACCAGCCAGGATCGTGGCTGATTGGCAGGGCTGAGACACTGCTCAAGGCGGGCGTCAGCAGCCATCCTAGCATCCACAGGCACAAGCCGCCAAGAATCAGGACACCTGGAGCGCTCAAGGCCGTCCAGCCAAGAGATGCACGGTCCGGCCATGGGCGTGCGTCCATCCGCGGCAGCGTTGGAAGGACGAAGATGCCGAAAGGCCAGACCAGCCAAGCCGCGGGAAGCACCCCAGTCGCCCAGAGAAGAATCGACGGATCTGGAACCGGAACGATCGGCCCAATGCGGACGCCTTTGGACCGAGCCACGCCAACCTGAACCATAGACGCCAGAGCAATCAAACCAAGCACAGGAAGCGCCGTGAGCAAGAATGCGTCAGCAAAGCCTGAGGAAGAGACCACCCCATCGCTGGGCCGGCTCGCCTTCGTCCCAACGAATCCTGCCATGGTCAAGGTACACGCTGAAGCCGCCCAGATGGTAAGAATCCACATGCGACCGAGGAATTGACCGCGCGGAAGAGGGAGAATTTGCAGCACGGTCGGTCGCCCACCACGAAGGCGAGCCATCCATCCCAGTTCACTCAACTCATCGTTGAATTGAACAATCGACGCTGATACGGTGGCGTCGGGCTCTTCCTCCAGTTCCCATGCGGGGAGACGGTCGCCCACCTGAGCCCCAAGGGTGAAGTGACGATGTGCGATGTGCTCGAGGAATTCACGCTGCGACCATGCCTTCGGATGGACCTGCAGAACCTCGGGAGCATCGTCCTCGAAGCGAACCTCATCATCCATCGGAACGCCTCCTCGTCCTGCGGTGGCCCACGGTCCGCCTTGAATCAACCCCTTTGGGCTGAGGTGACGTTGAATCACTTGTTCTTGAAGCGCTTGAGCCTGAAGGTTTCTTCACGCTCCATCTCCTCAAGTCGGAGTTTGATGAACACTTGAGCCTCTTCGAGCTCTGGGATGACCTTGAATTCAAGGGCGTTCACGCGACGCTTAGTGGCCTCGATCTCTTCGAGGAGACGCTTGAGTGTCGCTTCCATTTCTGCCGCCTTGACCATCTTCTCGATGAGGTCGCCGAAGGCATCGCTGGCCTCGTCAATGTAGGGGCTGGAACCGATGAAACCAACCCCTCGCTCAGCAAAGGTTGAGCGGAGGTTGCTGCCGCTCACGTTGGGCACGACGACGCCCATGATGTTGCGTCGCTCGACCTCAACCTCGGGGTGTGCTGAGTTGGCGATGGCTGCGGCTCGAACGGCCAGACCGCCCTCAATCGCATTCGCCAAATCCATGCGGGTCTTGGCAAGACGGTAGGCTTCGGTCAACTCCCGCTTGGCCGCAATCATTTCGGTCAAGAGGGTGCGGAACTCGTGAAACAAGCCGTCACGCTTCATCTTCAGCAGTTTGTACCCGTTTCGGGTCTGCTTAATCCGTCCCTTGAGCTTGATCAGCTCGCTTCGGGTCGGCTTGATGTCGAGCGCCATGCTTCTTCACCTCGTTCAAGCGCGGTTCTCAGGGTGGTACTTCGCGATGAGTTCCTCGTCCAAACGCACGAGGTACTTCGTGTCGATGTTGGACATAAGTTCCCAGCAAAGGTTGAGCGTCTCGTCGATGGAGCGGTCCTCGTCACGGCTTTGGCGAAGGAAGCGGTCTTCGAAGATGGCGGAGAAGTCGAGCAGTTGCTTGTCACGCTCGTTCAGCGCGTCTTCACCGACGATGGCCACAAGACCTCGAAGTTCGCGACCTTGGGCGTACGCAGCATACATCTGGTCGCTGACCTTCTTGTGGTCGTCGCGGGTCGTCTTCTCACCAATGCAGGACCCCATCAGACGGGACAGGGACGGAAGCACGTTAATCGGCGGGTAGATGCCTTGCTGGTGAAGTTCACGGGAAATCACGATTTGACCTTCCGTAATGTAGCCGGACAGGTCGGGAATCGGGTGCGTGATGTCGTCACCGGGCATGGTGAGGATTGGGAACTGCGTGATGGAACCTTTCTTGCCCTTCACGATGCCCGCACGCTCGTAAAGCATGGCAAGGTCGGTGTACATGTAACCGGGGTAACCACGTCGGCCAGGCACTTCTTCACGGGCGGCACCGATTTGACGGAGCGCGTCACAGTAGTTCGTCATGTCCGTGTAGATGACCAGCACGTGGTAGTCCTGCTCAAACGCAAGGTATTCCGCGGCGGTCAACGCCAAACGAGGCGTAATGATGCGCTCGACGGCGGGGTCGTCTGCAAGGTTAACGAACAGTACAGCATTCTCCAACGCACCGGTACGCTCCAGATCGGAGCGGAAGAAGTTGTATTCCTCAGCGGTGATGCCCATCGCACAGAACACGACGATGAATTCCTCATCGCTGTCCTTGAGCTTCGCCTGACGGGCAATCTGCAACGCGATGTCGTTGTGGGGAAGACCCGACGCAGAGAAAATCGGCAACTTTTGTCCGCGCACGAGTGTGGTACAACAGTCGATGGCCGAAATGCCCGTCTGAATGAAGTCGTGTGGGCTCTGCCGGCTGTAGGGGTTGATGGCTGCGCCGATGATGTCGGCCTTTTCGTCCGCGACAATTTCTGGACCACCGTCACGAGGGCGGCCAGCGCCGTCGAGGATGCGGCCGACCAAGTCGGTGCTGACGGGGAGCTTGAACACGTCACCAAGGAAGGTCACGCCGGCTTGGCGGTCGACCTTAGCCGTGCCTTCGAACACCTGCACGACGACCATGTCGTCGGAGGTGTCGAGCACCTGGCCGTTCTTGATGTCCCCGTTTGAGAGGCGGAGCGAAACGATTTCGCCGTAAGCTACGGGTTCGGTCTTGTTCAGGAACACAAGCGGCCCCTTGACGTCGGTGATGGTACGGTATTCCTTTCCTGCCATGATGATCCCTCCTCAGTTCTCCTCCACGGTGGCTTCAATTTCGTCCACCATCGCCTTGACCATGTCGTCGATGCGGTCGATGTAACCCTCCTCAAAGCGGCCTCGCAGAAGCGCGGACCGCGCGGGCACGTTGACCACGTCGGAGAGTGCAGAGCCGGCACCCATGGCCGACTTTGCCGCGTCTTGGAAGGTCAGCACGGCCTTGGCCATGCGGTACTGCAGGTTGATGTCACAGTAGGCGTCGATGGGGTCGAAGCCGTTCTGCTGCAGGAAGTACTCGCGGATCATGCGAGCGACTTCAAGGGTCAACTGCTGGTCCACAGGCAGTGCGTCGGAACCGACGAGCTGCACAATCTCCTGCAGTTCAGCCTCGATCTGGAGCAGACCCGAAATGGCGGTGCGGATTTCGGGGAAGTCCTGACCGATGTTGTCGCGGTACCACTGGTCGAGGGACGGGGGGTACAGCGAGTAGGAGTTCAGCCAGTTGATGGCGGGGAAATGGCGCTGGCGCGCCAGTCCGGCGTCAAGGCCCCAGAACACCTTGACGATGCGCAGTGTACCTTGGCTGACCGGCTCGGAAATGTCACCACCGGGTGGGGACACGGCGCCGATGGCGGTCACAGAACCGTCCTCACCAGAGAGGGTGTTGACACGGCCGGCTCGCTCGTAGAATTCAGCGATGCGGGACGAAAGATACGCGGGGTATCCTTCCTCACCAGGCATCTCTTCCAACCGAGAGGAAATCTCACGCATGGCCTCGGCCCAGCGGGAGGTCGAATCGGCCATGAGGGCCACGTCGTAGCCCATGTCGCGGAAGTACTCGGCGATGGTGATGCCGGTGTACACGGACGCTTCACGGGCCGCCACAGGCATGTTCGAGGTGTTCGCAATCATGACGGTGCGGTTCATCAGCGGCTTGCCGGTGTTGGGGTCGATGAGGTGTGGGAACTCGTCCAGCACTTCGGTCATCTCGTTGCCGCGCTCACCGCAGCCGATGTAGACCACAATTTGTGCGTCGGAATACTTCGCGAGGGACTGCTGCGTGACCGTCTTACCGGACCCGAAGGGGCCAGGGATACCGGCCGCACCGCCCTTGGCGAGCGGGAACAGGAAATCGAGAATGCGCATTCCGGTGATCAGCGGAGTATCGGGCGCATACTTCGTCTGGAAGGGGCGAGGCGAGCGAACAGGCCACTTCTGCATCATCTGAATCTCGGTGCCGTCTTCGAGGGTGGCGACCGTCTGGGTGACGTTGAAGTCGCCACTTTCGATGCTCTTGATGGTTCCAGAAACGTTGGGCGGGACCATGATCTTGTGGACGATGGTCTCGGTTTCCTGCACGTGGCCGATGACGTTGCCGCCGGACACCTCGTCACCAGCAGAGGCCACCGGCTCAAAGGTCCAGGTCTTCTCCATGTCGAAGGCGTCGGCGTCGACACCACGGGTGATGAAGAAGCCCATCTGCTCCTCAAGGGTCTGCAGTGGGCGCTGGATACCGTCGTAAATCTGAGTGAGCAACCCCGGTCCAAGTGCCACAGAGAGGGTTTCCTGCGTGTTTAGCACAGGTTCTCCAGGGCGGATGCCGGAGGTGTCTTCGTACACTTGAATGACCGACTGGTCGCCGTGAATCTCGATCACTTCGCCCATCAGGCCTTCGTCACCGACACGTACGACGTCGTACATGGCGGCACTCATGCCTTTGGCCGTGACCACAGGTCCGGAAATGCGGTAGATTTGTCCTTCGTTGCTCATTCATCTTCCTCCAATGTGTTGTGGAACGTCATGCCCATAGGTCGACTCCGATGGCCTTGCGGATGGTGTCCCGCAAGGTGTTGTCCTCTTCAGTGCCGATGCCCAGCACGGTCGGAGTGACAGATGCGGAGATTTGCTCACGCAAACGCTCCGGAAGGCGGATGAGGCTCGCGGAGTCGACCACCACGATGCCCACCTCCTTGCTGTTGAGTAGGGTGCGGAAGACGTTGGCCATCGCCTCGTCGTCCACTGGGTTGTGCAAGTGAGAAATCCCTGCAAGTTGGAAGCCGAGGGTGAATTCAGGCGTACCAACAACGGCAATTTCCATGCATCACACCTCCATTCAAATGACGTGAGCCTCCACCACGTCAGCGGGCAATCCTGCCATAAGTCCCCGCGTGATGATCCGGAGATCTTTGACCTCCTTGACCTTCATCGCGATGTAGTGCACCACAGGAAGCGCGGAAACCGGATGCAGGTAGCTCATCCGGTTCAGGTGCGCGTTCTCTCGGGCAGCGAGCCATGTGATGACTGGATCGAGGGACATCGCCGCATCAGCGGCCTCGATGGAGGCCTCAAAGGCGGCCATATCGAAACGGCTTGCGGGGCGAAGCACCTCAAGCAACGATGCACGTCCGCCATTGGACACGACGGAGAACACGCGCTTTGGAATCAAGCGACCCCCTGGAATCAAGGCTTCAGTCACGTCCTTGCCCTCGAGGCCCATCGCTGCTGCTTCGAGCAAGTTCACGATGTTGCGGTGATCAATCTCTGCAGCAAGCAGGCCACGAAGCATGCGAACATCGGCTTGTGTACCGCTCAGGGACGAGAGCGCGTCGGCGAAGTAGTGCCGGTCCAGCGCGTCCTCATAGGCGGCCAGAGGCGAGTCTTCAGGCAGCGCATTGAGCGCTGGACCGAAGGGCTTGCGTCGCATCAGCACCACGGCTGAGCGAAGGTCGTCGGCGCGTTCGATGATTTGCAACCACGGCGTGTTGATATCGTTGATGTCCGGTAGGATGTCGTGCGCAACGCGCTCAAGGTCCACTTCGTTGACGACCGCGCGGAGCACGGCCTTGGCGTTGTGGTACTCAAAGCGGTTGGTATAGACCGACACGATGCGGGCCACCTTGCCCGAGCAGAGTTTTGTGATGTTGTCCAACTCGTGTTCCAAATTGTCCGTCAACGCGGCCTCGATGAGGTCACCTCCGTCGTACGTGGCGGCATACCGGTCGATCTCCGAGCGGTAGCCAAGGTCTGCGACGGCAACGGTCAGTTGGTCCGGTGCGTGGTTGATCAATTGCCGGAGCCGCGCCCTGTCAGCCAACGCCTTACGACGTGACTTCGCCCGTGAGGCGATGTAGGGTGTGGATCCGAAGCGCATGGGTTCACCTCAGTCAAACAGTGCGGCGGTCACGGCAGGCAGGCTGCTGGACCAAGCGCGGTCAAGCAGCGCATCAAAGCGGAAGTCGTAGGAGACCGAGCCGTCCTCGGCGTCGAGGATGAAGCCCCCGAGGCCGTCAGCGTCATCGCCAACCTTCTTTCCGCCAGCAAGGTCGGACACGGCCTTTCGGTCGATGCCCACCGGGCGAACAGAGTAGCCCTTGCTGCCGATGTCATCGGCCCGGGCCATCAGGGACTTCAGCAACGCAGCCCTGCCTTTCCACTTGGGGTCAGCAAGGGTGCTTCTCGCTTGGTCCAGCGTGGCGTCTAGCGCCGCGCGGCGAGCGATCAGCAGGTCCCTTTGGTTGGCTTGACGCGCACTGGCCACGATCTCCCGACCGATCTGCTCGGCGTCACGGGCAGCACGGGCGGCGGCCTCAGAGCGGATGGACTCCGCCTTGGCTTCCGCTTCCGACCGCATCGTGTCGGCCTCGGATTGTGCCGAGGCTGCGAGCTCATCAGCTTCCGCCTGAGCGGCAGCCGTGATGTCCTTTGCAAGCGATTCAAGCGACATGGTGTCTCCTCCAACGTTCAGCGCGGGCGCTGGACGTCCTGGCTCACGCCAGGAAGAGCGGCAAAGCGCCGAGGATCACGATGGACTCGGGAAGCGCGGTGAAGATCAGCGCGGGGCCGAACTTCGAGCCGTCTTCGGCGAGCATGCCAACGGCAGCGCTGCCAATGGCGGCTTGGGAAAAGCCGGCGCCGATGGCGGCGAGGCCGAGGGCAATACCAACACCGAGATCACCGGTGATGGTGTTGCCTGTGGCGGTGGTCGCATCGCCTTCAGCAGCAGCAACACCCTGAGCAATCAGGGTGATGGCGGCCAAGACGATCATGGTTCGCAGCGTGTTCTTCAGGGTCTTGTTCATGTTCACTACCTCTGTGTGTCCTGTTGGACTGTCATGCCCCCTCCACATGGATGCTTCGTCCGCCCACGGGGGTGAAGGGGACCCCGGAGCCGCTGTGGAATTTGCCCATCCATTCCACGAAGTGGAGACGGGCAGCGTGAATGCTCGGTGAAAGCAGGCCAAGCGCGATGGCAAAGGCCTGAATGCCAAGGAAGAGGAGGAAGGCAATGGCGCCCCAAAGGAAGCCAATGCCACCGGCTGCGAATTGGTTGAGCATGACTTCCCAGCCCATGGAGATGGACACTTCGGCGATCTTGACGCCGGCCACGCCGACGCCCATCACGCGAAGGTAGGACAGGGTGTTGGCCAAGAGACCAAAGGTTTCGATTGGACCCATGATGATGCCACCGGCCCATCCAAACTTCTCGTACACGGCCAAGCCCACGATGAGGCAAAGAATGCCCACCAGCATCACGGCGGAGTAGACGTTGAGGGCGAAGAGGTCCCCTTCGTAGGCGATGAACAAGCGGGCATGCATGAAACCGCCGAGCAGGATGAGGATCCACGAGCCCTTTTCGAAGAAGGCGGCAGCGGCGCCGTGGGCCTTCAGGACATTCATGAAACCAATGATGAACCCGAGCAACAGGTGGATGACGCCAAGGTAGACGGAGAAAATCACGTACTCCTCAAGGCCGTGCCCAGCGGAGGCACGGTGCAACGGATAGGTCAAGTGGTTCATCCCAATGAGCGCACGGAAGTCGTCCGAGAGCAACTCAACGGGCTTGTCGGGGTACAAGAAGCCCAACGGGGAATTACCGTTGGTGAATTCATACGTCACCCACGTGTAATTGTCCCACACGAACCCAAAGCCCTCTGCGAAGTAAAAACCCCACAACACGCACCAAATGCCCATCCACAGCAGGATGGTGATGCCGTTCTTGACCACGGGATCAGCGGCCATGGGTTTGGAGCGGAGGAACATGGCGAGGGCCACGATGACCAAACCGAAGCCCCAGTCGCCAAGGATGGCTCCGAAAATCATCGGGAAGGTGAACATCATCAGCGTCGTTGGATCGTAGGCGCCATACGACGGTCGACCGACGAGGTCGACCATCAGCTCGAACGGCTTCGTCGCGGATGGGTTGTCGAATTCAACAGGAGGCTCAGGTCCGTGACCGTGCCCATGGTCGTCGTGGTCATCGTGCCCATGGTGGCTGCCGTCCCATGCCTCAACCTCGACCAATGAAGCATGAGGGCCCAGTGCAGACTTGACTTCATCCGCGCGGCTGGCCGGAATCCATGCGTCCATGGCGAACGCGCGGTCGGCGACGGCCATTTGTGTGGGGGCAGACGCGAGGTTTTCCTGACGCTCAAGCAGTTCGTGCACGCACACAAGGTCGCGGCCGTTGGCCTCGACCCAAGCAGCGACGTTGCCTTCGTTGTAAGCAATGTCCGATTCGAGTTTCAAAATGTTCGATTTTGCCTCGGCCACGCGCTTTCCGGCACGGCCTTCGCCGGCGGGAACTTGAACGACCTTGGCTCCGAGTTGTCCAAGAACAATCTGAACCTCTGGGGCATGGTCAGGGCGGCAGGCCACGGCCACAATGCGATCCTTGGCAAGCACCTCGCAGTCCTTGGCAAGGTCACCGAGCGCATCACGGACCTTGCTAGCTTTGCTGGTCTCGGCAACCAGGACTTCCAGTCCGGAGATGCCGTTGAGCAATTCCAACGGAAGGTCGAGGGGGGCGAGGCGGGCCATCACGTCGCGTTCTTCGGCGAGCGATTGGATGGACGCCTGGGCTTCGTCGATTGCGCGAAGGTGCTCCATGACTTTCGCGATGCGACCAGGGAAGGAGCCGTCGATGATGGCCTCGACTTGCTTGCGGGGCATCGCGCCCGTGGTGTTGACCGCCGAGGTTGCGGCCCGCACGGCGCGGACGTTGGTCAGCAACTCACCACGGCCTTCCTGGGCCGCGGCTTGCCCAACGCCGATGCCTTCCTCGAACTGCTCGTATGGTTGCACGTGCACGCAACCCAATGCGTCGCAAGCGGCGAGCACATCGTCCATGCTGTCGAGCGGAGCCGCCACGGTGAGGCGGGACATCTCGACCATCGGGAACATGGGATCACCTCAGGCGTCGTGGATGGCGTTGAGCAGCAGGTCCACCGCTGCGTCGGTGCGCCCGGAGGCGGAGGCGGAGAGGGCTTCGGCGGCCTTGGCGCCTTCAGCGCGAACCTTGTCGGCCTCGGCCTCAGCCTCAGCGCGGGCGGCGTCGATTGTGGAGCGAGCATCGGCCGTGGCGCCCTCAGTGGCCTCGGAAACGGCTTCCGAGGCAGCACGGCGGGCGTCGCCAATGGCTTTGCTGGCATCCTCCTGTGCCGTGGCGAGAAGCGCGTCGGCCTCGCTTTGGGCGGACTTGATGCTGCGAAGGACAGATTCCATGCTCATGGTCAACACCTCATCCTTAGCCGAGCGGTAGGCGTCCGGTTTATGAGCATGATGCACCGCTTCCCGGAAGGTCTCATTCCGGATTCGCGGGCCGCACGCCACTGAACCGAGAGGCCATCAAGAACGGCCACAACAAACGGCCCTTGACCTGGCTGAAACCGACGTCCCGCAGCATTTTGCGGTAGTACGCGTTTGTTCCGTAGTGGGTGTAGGACCTGGCCAATCCCTTCCATGGATGATCTTTCACGCCCGTGATCCGGCGAGCGATGACCTGAACGCCGGTGGCCATCCAGAAACGCCCGAAAAGGCCGTGGATGGCGTTGCCCTTACCGGCGTCGCAGATGACCAACTGACCCCCGGGTTTCAGCACGCGGAAAATTTCCTGAAGGCCCTTCCGCTTGTCTTGGAAATCCCGGAACGAAAAGAGGCAGAAGACCCGGTCGAACGTGGCATCAGGCAACGGGATGGATTCCGCGATGGCCTCAACGTAGGCAGCAGGAGCCTCACCCTCAGCCGCTCGTACCGCATCAACACGCTTTCTCGCGACCCGCAGCATCTCTGGAGAGGGGTCGAGGCATGTCAATTCGACGTTTCGGATGGTTTCTGCGAAAGAGCCTGGTCCGCACCCGACCTCGAGCACCTTCATGCCCGGTTCAGCGTGTGCAGCCACGCCAGCCCGCCATCGGCGGTCTTGGCCGAAGGTCATCCACGTGTTGACGCGGTCGTAGTGTGGAATGGTCGCCTCCAATTCGGCTTCCAAAACCGTCCATGCATCGAGGTCGATGCCAGACGGATCGTATCCCCCGGTGGCCTGCCTCGAGGACATGGCTTGACCTCGACGGCTGCCCCCTCTTGATGCTTCGCTCGTGTCCTGTGGACCCGTTATGCGATGCGTTCCACGGTCTCTGGCGTGATGCACTCTTCGGGCGTCACGCGGAAGACGAGAATGCGCAGGTTTTCTGGAGCGTTGCGGAACTTGGTCACGGTCATGGAGGTTTCGAAGTCCGTACCGATGGTTCGGACCTTGAACTCCAGCACCATGTCCGCAATGCCCGCGACCTCTTGGCGGAGGCCCGGCGGCAGTCCGTCAGACGAAATCGTGACCAGCAAGAGACCGCGAACCATTTGCGTGTGGGCTTGCAGCATGCGCATCATCGAAATGACGCGCGAAGGGTCCTCGCG
>PCBQ01000030.1 GCA_002731395.1 Methanobacteriota archaeon | reverse complement strand
ATGGGTTTTACCACCGGTATTGAGTGGACCCTAATCGCAGGAGGAATCCTCCTGGGTGGTGGCATTGGCTACATCATGGCCGTTCGTGTTGAAATGACGGGGATGCCAGAAATGGTTGCCCTGTTCAACGGATTTGGAGGTGCTGCCTCAGCTTTGGTGGCCTTGTCCGAGACTTGGCGCTGGCTTGACGACGCGAACGCCGTCCCAGATGGACTTGAGCTTCAAGTGACGGTTCTCGCCGCTGGACTTTCGGCCTTGGTGGGTTGGGTGACCTTGACGGGCAGCATCTTGGCCATGTACAAGCTGAAAGGTGGCATCGAACTGTTCGGTAAGTGGATTCGCACACCGACCTGGGGCCCCTCATGGCTCAACGGTGTGAAGGTCGCCATGCTTGTTGGCGTGTTCGCGTTGATTTTCCTCCAGCTTGGTGAACCAACCAACACGTCGTACCTCTGGGGTGTGATCGGCTTGTCCTGCATTCTCGGCATCGTTCTCGTTTTGCCCATTGGTGGAGCGGACATGCCCGTGGTGGTCAGCCTTCTGAACTCCCTCTCTGGGATTGCGGCCGCGTTCACTGGATTCATCATCGGAAACAGCGTCCTCATCGTCGCCGGATCACTGGTTGGAGCCAGCGGCCTCATCCTGACCTTCATCATGTGCAAAGCCATGAACCGCACCCTCGCAAACGTGCTGTTCACGTCGTTTGGCGGGACCGACAAAGAAACGGTGACGCGGACAAAGGTTGGTTCAGATGCGGATGAGGTGGCCATGATGGTCGATGGCGCACAGAAAATCATCATCGTGCCAGGCTATGGCATGGCCGTCTCCCAGTGCCAACACCAAGTGAAGGAATTCGCAGACCTCGTCTCAGAAAAGTATGACACCGAAGTCAAATATGCCATCCATCCGGTTGCTGGGCGCATGCCTGGTCACATGAACGTCCTGCTCGCCGAAGCCAATGTTCCATACGAACAGCTCATCGAAATGGACGAAATCAACTCTGAATTCCCTGAGGCTGACGTCGCTTTGGTCATCGGGGCCAACGACACCACGAATCCCGCTGCACGGTCTGACGAAGGCCCACTGGCGGGCATGCCAATCTTGGACGTCGACATGGCGCGCACCATCGTCATCGTTAAGCGATCGTTGTCCGTTGGCTACGCGGGTGTCGATAACGACCTGTTTTACATGGACAAAACCATGATGCTGTTCGGCGACGGGAAGAAAATGATGACCGAGTTGAACAATGCCATCAAGGAGTCGTGAGTCGCTGCACTGCGGCGATGCCTGAAGCAACGTTGAAAGGTCTGAGGCCACGACGATAGAACAGGGGCGCACCGATGGGCCGAGTCTTCAATCGGGGCCTTGTCCTACTGCTTGTTGCCATGCTCATGGCCATGCCTGCTCTGGCCAATCCAAATGGCCCACCTTGGGAAAACGGAGGGGGGTTGACCGTTGAGTCCGGCTGTACGTGCCATGGTGATGGTGTTCCATCGACTGCTGTGGTGGTTTCCATCTCCGGCGTGCCACGTTCCTATGATGTTGGAGCTGAGTACTCGTTCACCATCAGTTTGGGCCATGCGGAATACGGCGAAGGGGGGTACATGCTTTGGGATTACGGCGCAGGAACCCTCACGGCGGGTGAAGGTAGCATTCAGGTCGCTGAAGAACCCGGTGCGGTGTCCCAAGGTTCCGTCGGTAACGATTGGACGATCACGTGGACCGCCCCAACCGAGGACATCGGACCTGTCCGCTTCCAGCTGGTTGGAAATGCGGTGGACGGGAACGGTGCACCGAACGCGAACGACGCATGGAACGTTTTGTCGTTCATGATCAGCGAACCCGGTTCCACCGTTGACGATGACGTCAACGACCGTGACCTACGCACCATCAGCGTCGGTGATTATGAGAGCCTGTTCGTCGCCGAGGAAGACCCCGAAGCCATCGAGGCTGCGGAGCAAGCGAAACTTGCTGAGTCTTTCTTCCAAAACGGCAATGTCTACTATTGGGCCACCCTATCCATCTTTATCGTTGGCGCTGTTGTACAGGGCGAATTCTATGAACGTCGATTCGGGGGTGGTCCTCCTCACCTCGATCGCCGATTGGCCATACCCCAAGGCATCCGTCGGGGCCTTCTCACGGCGGGCCTCGGTCTTGGATTTGCTTGGGCGGTTGACGCCGAACAGCCATGGGGCTACACGCTTCTGCTGGGCATGCTGACCCTCTGGGCCGGATATGGCGTGTACAGGACAATCGTGCAAGCACGGGCTGACCCCGTAACGAAGGACCTCGTCTGAAGGTGAACCAGCGTGGCCAACCTCCGGCTCGAGTCGGATCACGACCAAAGTGTCGTCGTGCACCTTGAGGAGTTCGCTGCCCGTGTGTCAGTGGTTCTCCTGTTGTTGATCACCCTCACCGCCCTCTTCTCCCAACGTATCGATATTGTCCTAATTCAGTGGCTCGATGCATTGGCACCTTGCCACGACTGCATGGTCGTCTTCGAACCAGGAGCATGGATTGGCCTGCGATGGACTGCAGCGATCCTTCTAGCAGGTCTTCTGACCTTGCCGCTGGTGGTGCAACAAGCCGTTGCCTTTGCCTCACCGGGATTGCTTCCCGGTGAACGACGAAGGCTTGCGCTTGGGCTAACCTTCGCGTCGACCGTGGGTGTAGGTGTTGGTGTCGTATCGGGGGCCTTTGCTGCACCGTACGTATACACCAATGCGATGCGCACGGTGGATTCCACAGGCCTTGTGCTCGCCTTGGATGCCGTCACACTGTTGGAATTGACCTTGGCGTTGATGTGGATCCTCGCACTGCTCGGAGCCGCGACAGGTGTGGCCTTCGGTGCAGGTCTTGTCGGACGTTTGGACAGAGAGCGGGTGGTCACGTGGCGTTGGCGCGTCTCTCTTCCTTTGGTGCTGCTCATCGTTGGATCAACGTGGGCAACCACAAACGAGTTGCGCTGGCCCCTGGCGGTATTTTGCGCGCTGGTGCTCGAGGTACCGCTTTTGCCGTGGCGACGAAAGGAGCCACGGACCCTCCCGACGGTTCTGGACCACGAAGGGAGACGCAGACGTGTCTTAGTGGTGGATTGCGGACAACGTGAAGGAAGGATTTCAGACGTTGCACGGAACGGCACGTTGTACCGATTTACAGCCTCAGCGGGCCTAGTTGACAATCAACGGGAACGAACAGCAGTAATCGAACGGATTCAGAACGGAGCGGCGACCGATGTGATCCTTCTGGGTTGCACAGAAGATTCGCTGCCCGCCCGGTTCATTGAGGCCGTGGTTTCGACAGGGGCACGCCTCCGCTTCATGGATTCGCAGGGCCATGAGGAGCATCATTCGCCGATAACAACGTCCGCACTCTCACAACGGTTGGACCTCTACGTTTCGAAGATCCTTGGCCCCTGACCTTGCCAAACAAAACAGAATCGAATTAATGGCAACATGCATCAACGCTTACTCAGAGACGAGTGGAGCGATTGTCCCGTGCGTTCAAACATCCCCTGACATTGGGTCGTCGATGACCCTCGGTGAAGGAGGGTTGAAACCCCATGCGACCGACATCCATGTGTGCAACGCATCCTCACGGTCGTGGTCGCGCTGGTCCTTCTCGGTGGGGGAGCAGCGCTGACACAGAGCGACGGCTGGCTCAACCGCCTGACCGTTGAACCGCAAGCCTCGGAAGATTCAGCCCTGTTGCCGTGGCAATCAGGTGCGGAACATTGGTTGGTTGTTGTCGTGGATTTCGATGACGCTAGTTCACTGGCCACTGGTCTCGGCGTACAACAAGCCTCCTCCTTAATCGAAGGCGACATCACCGATTACCTGACGGTGATGTCCGGAGATGACGGCGTAAATTTCACGATCCACCCTGAAGTTATCCGCGCCGAATCTACCTCAACGCACTACGGAAAAGACACTTCGAGTGGGAGGGATTTTTCCAATGACGGCACGTTCATGCCTAGTTTGCTGGTTGCTGAAGCGGTTTCACGCATGGGAGACGACATCAATTGGGACGCGCACGATTTGGACAAGGACGGCACGGTGGACCGATTCCTTGTGTTGCATACAAGCCGCGGGCAAGAAAGTGGCGCGGGTGGTTCCGACAGCATTTGGTCCCATTTTACGCACCTGATGGAACCAATCGAGGTCGCTCGTGATGTCGAGGTTGCGCATTATGCCATGGCCACCATGCGAGGAGGGACCGGGGCCACAGGGACCGTCCTGCACGAAATGCTCCACCAATTGGGAGCCATCGATTTGTATCCTGTTCATGATCCAGCCTGGTCCGGTACGTGGCAAGGCGTTGGTGATTGGGACATCATGGCATCAGGGAACTGGAACGGGGCGGGTGTCTGGCCAGCCCTGCCAACAGCGGCAAGCATGCAACGAATCGGACTCGACACAAGCATGAACGTGAATCTTGATTTCCCGGTCCAACGCGAAGGAGTATGCTTGGGCCCAACAATCGACCTTTCGCCACGGCACGAAGGGGGAAACGTGCTTCGCGTTGACCTCACAGAAGAACAACGGGTTTTCATCGAACTGAAAGGTGGAAACAACTACGACGACAAGCTCCCCGGCTCAGGCGTTCTTGTCACCATGCTCGATGAAGCAGCGGGAGATCCCTCGGAAAACGAGGTGAACGTCGACCCTGGACGACCTTGGTTGATGGTGGTTGAAGCAGACCAGGACAGTGGTTTGCTCAACGGCCAAGACGATGGAGACGCAGGGGACACCTTCCACATTGGCGATACATTCGGAGCCGAAGGGGTCGAAATACGCGACCACAGCGGGCTGAAAGTCCCCTGGACGGCGGAGGTGGTGCAAGGAACCAACGGGAACGGCACGGCTGTGGCGTTTCGTGCTCCTGAATGTGGACATGGCTTGGAATTGCAGGTCCCTGCCTTTGGACTCAGAATCAACGCCAACGAAGGCCTGTCCATCGATCTGAACAACGTCGACGCCCCATGTACACTCCAGGGATCGTTGCGGATGGACCTTGGGGGCATCGTCACCTTCCCATCCGAACTCCTTGCTGAAGGCAGTCATCGCATCACGTTGGAACCTCAATCACCGTTGTCCGGGGACGTCGTCGACCGTTTGTCGGGTACCATGACATGTGGAGGAACCAGCATGGACCTTGACATTCCAGTGACGGTGCTCAATCGAATTCCACAAGATGGGTCCCACACATCATCGATCGCCGTCCAAGACAAAGATACAGTGACCATAGACCTCCTGAGCAGCGGTCATGGATCTTCCACATACACGGTTCTCATCGAGGGGCCGTTGTCCCGTGTTGCAGATGCGCCATCGCGCGTCACACTCGACACAGATGTCACCGCGTTGACCCTCGACATTGATCCTTCGGGATTGCTCGAAGATGGGATGCTTGTTCGAGGTGAAGTGCATTTGGTTGATCTCGATGGTGCTCGCACTGTCCTCACCGTAACCCTCACGGCTGAAGAGGAGGTTACCGGTGTGGATCTTCTGCGTCAACCGGAAGTGGCTTTGGGTCTATGTCTGATGCTGGTTGGTGTTTCTTTGCTTTGGCCACGGAAGGTGGTCAACACTGCTTCTGACACGCCAAGAGCGTCCCAGTCGATCACAACGCATCAGGCCGAGGTGGACCCGTGGGGTCGTCCGCTTGACGTCCGTGACGGGGCTGAGCTGGACGACCCGGAAGGGCACGTCGAACCGCCAACCACTGACCGTTGACTTCTGTGACCCAGATTTTATTGACGCCCTCGGCAAGACGCACGGCGAGGCAGACCTCTTGCCATCGAACCGGTCGCTGGTCTTCGGTTTGAATCAACCAAGGCGCGTGGGCAACATCAATTTCGTCGTCGTAGGCTCGCCACCGACAACCATACTTGAAGCCCGGTCGTAGCATCACCCCTGCGTCCATGAGTCGTTGCGCCTTTGCTGAAATCGGCGTCAGTGCCTCGCCCTCGACCAAGTAAGCCATGATTGCGGATTCTTCTGCGTTGAGTTGGCGGCCTGAGGCATGGGTGGTCCCAACTTGTGTCCAAGGCCAGGATCCCGCAATCAGGGGGAGGCGGTACCCGTCACCGCATGGTACTTTCACCGACCAAGCATGACGGAGACGGTCACGTTGCTCAACGTCAAGGCGTGACCAAGGTGTCAAGGCGCCAGAGAATGTCACCGGGTGAACGTGGTACATCGTAACGTCGAACTCATCATCAATGATGTACCACTCCGTCAGGCGATTTTCGGCATCGTCGTTGGTGGCATCCGTAAGGAGTGTGGGCCAATCAACATCAGCCGCAGCCGTGGACCAATCGGCCACGGCCTGTGGTGGAGCTGGCGGTTTGTCATGACGTGACCATCGGAAGCCCCACCGTGACTCACTGACGTCATTGAGGACAAGAACTTCCCCTCCTGAGCGAGCAACGTCCAACACGACCGCCCGCTGGAGCAAACTCGGGTCTGCAGCCAAGGTCTCGTCGAGCCATGACTCCGAAGGCAAAGACACGTGGCGGTTCCAATGGCAAAAGAGCACCTCTTCGTTCGAGAGGACCACGCTACCGTCCTCAACCATGCGGCCCAACTTGCTTTTCTCGTACAAGCGTTGGCCGAGTTTTGGAGGGACGGCCCAACCAAGCCTGTGTGCCACAGGGGGATCCCATCGATCGCGAGGCCCCTCAGGACGGCTCCCCAGCGGGCGTTGTGGGCGAGGACGGGGTCGAAGGTCACGACCCGCCATGTCCACTCCTGACGTCGCACACACATAGACGAAACGGAGGAAGATTCCTATGACATGAAGGAGTCATTCGCTCATGGGAGCCGGCGTTGAAGGACTCCCTGTCTTGGAACGCTTGATTTTGCACCTCCATCGCGTGGACCCCGTTGGCCGTGGTTCATCTCCAGAAGCCCAAACTCAAACCGGTATCTCAACCGCCATCGGGATTCAACGAAAGCACATCCCTCGCGCGATACGTCGATTGGTGGAGGAAGGTTGGGTCCTTCTGATTCTCAAACACGTCGAGGGGCACCGACAACGTCTCAGAGTCCACGTTCTCTCGGCCACTGGACAGGAAGAGGTGAACCGCCTTCGGACCACACTCAACGAAAAGGTGGTCATCACCGATCAAGGGCGTGAAAAGGTGTTGGACCTCGTTGACGCCGGTAGAATAGAGGAATTGCATGCGACAGGTCCGCGNGAAAAAAGNCAGGAGCANAGAAGCACAAACGGGNACCAGCTCNAATTGGCGGCGCATTTGCTGTGTTGTACATCAGATGAACTCCTTCAGCTGATTGACGAAGNTCAGTCGCTTTCAGTTGNTGAGCAGGCCACCCTCGACGGACCAGAAGCCGTGTTCTTGTCGTGCCTCGAGACGGCCCTAACGGATGGNGTCATCACCGACGANGAAGAAGCGCTGCTCACGACTTTGCGCGAAGAACTCGGNCCGTTTAGGTCCTCCTTGAACGCACATGTGGCCACCCTGCTTCACGACATGATGAAATGATGTGGGCGCAGCACGTTCATCATGGGAATGACGGATTCGGAAATGGATGCTCATGACCGTTTGACAGGCATCATTGGTACCCTCACCAACTTGTCGTCCACAAACGTGGTCCTCGTGGGCGACATCATGATGGATCGGTACATCCATGGTTTTGCTGACAACTTGAACACACGGGCTCCGGTTCCAGTCCTCAAAGAAACCCGACGCGAGGAGGCGGTGGGAGCCGCGGCACACGTGGCCAGAGGGTTGGTGTCACTGGGGCTGAATCCATGCCTGTTTGGAGTGGTCGGTGACGACAGCGCTGGTGTGAGCGTTTTGGAGTACCTCACCGAAGAAGGGGTCAACACCGACACCATCAGCATCGTGGAAGGTCGAACAACCACGGTGAAAACGAGGTTGTTGGCCACGCGACAAAATTTGGTTCGAGATGAACAATTGATGCTCAGATGGGACATTGAAGCTGATGAACCCATGCCATCGGGAGCACTTGATGCGATGTATGAGATGGCGTGCGAACAGGTGGAAGGAGCCGCTGCCGTCATCCTCTCCGATTATGGGCAAGGCGTCGTGACAGACGAGGGCGCGGCACGCTTGATTGAGCGTGCGAATGCTGCAGGGGTGCCGGTCATCGCCGATCCCAAATTGACTGGATTCCATCGCACGCAAGGTGTGGCATGGGTGGTCATGCAGTCGCAGGGCTTGGAACTGATGCGACGGAGGTTGGGTGCCGACAATCCTGCACAGGCAGCACAAGGGCTCCTGGACGAGCATGGCTGGGGGCACTTGCTTGTCCTTGAAGGCTCGACAGGCGTCACCATTTACAGCCGCGAGGGTGACGATGCACACGTCGACTGTACCCTTACCGAACTCAAGCAAATGATCGGACTCATCGATGCTGCCGCCGTTGCCATTACCGCCGCGGTGGCGACCGGAATGGACGTTCAAGCCACCGCCCTTCTCGCCAATGCTGCTTCTGAGTGCATTCTTGGCGCTGACCGAACAGAACGGTTTGTCCTGACCAGGGATGACCTCATCGAACGAATGAGGGAAACCGCTTGGAACCTCCAAATTTCAAAGCGGTGATGACGTGAGCCATTGGATCTGGCCGACCACGGCAGACCTCGGATTAAGGGCCATGGCGCCCACAAAAGAACGCGTCTTCGCCGAGGCTGGACTCGGGCTGTTGGCGGCCATGGACGTCACTGGAACGCCTACATCCCGCATCATGCACGGCGAGTGGAATGCTGTGTTGGACACAAATTTGGGACGTGTGGATGATGATGTTCTTTTGCTTGCATGGCTGGACGAAGTATTGTACCAAGCCCAAACAAAGGGGAGATGGATGCTCAGCGCAGACGTCAAATTGAGCCAGGACTCGGTTCACGCTGGTGTGCATGCGATGGTCACCTACGTGGCCGCTCATGCCCTTGAACGCGGGGTCGAAGTCAAGGCAGTCAGCAGCCACGGCCTCGTCTTGTCTTCAGTTGATGCAGGAGAAGAGGTGCCCGGGAAAGGCGATGGCATGCCTACGCTACAGGGTCCGGCTTGGTACGCCGACGTCTTGCTTGACGTGTGAGGTGGGCGCGCCCCGGGTGGACGCTCGTCCCCATGGCCCTGATCCGCTTGCTTCCTCCATCCCGGGTCCCCACAGCACCCATGGCCCCAGGTAGGGCTGCTCCGTTCCCGGCCTGACCTGTTCCCCCGGTTATCCGATTCCCGTCTCCCTCCGGAGACGGTTCATGGCACCCGGGTCATGTGGGGGCGAGACATCAACGTCCGCAAGCGGGAGACCACGGGTCGGGTTCGCCGCCCCGGGGCATTCGGTCCGCCATAACGACGATGTGCGGTACAGGGTACGCCGAGCCCCCCACCTATCCCAGCGATGGGTCATGCTGACTCTATTTCAATCAGTCGTCCCTTCTTCTTCGTACTTTGAAGGGCAAGAAGTCTTGATCGTCGTTGCTTCCAGAACCCAACCGTCATCTGTTTTCTTGAGCGTACCCTCTGCGTATACAGTACGGTTGTCCCCCAACCCGTTGGAAACGGTTGCGTCGAGGAAAGAGATGGTCAGTGTCGCAGTTTCACCTTCCAACACAAACGTGGATGAGCCGTTGTCGATGCTGCCGTCCAGCACCTCGCCCCGCACCGCAACATCACGGCCATCGCTCGCGTCAGCAAGGAGGTCATCGACGGTCATGGTCGGTGCAGGAGCGTCAACCAGCAGGGTTGCGAAGAGCCCCAACGTAATGGCCGCGCCGACCAAGAGTAACTTGACCCGGCGGGTCAGCATGGAAGGGGCTCGAAGGAGTCGGCTATCAAGGCGACGTTTTCGCCAGACCGTCCACAACTTGACGCACCAATGATGGCCCCTCGAAGACGAAAGCCGAGTAAGCCTGCAGTAAGGTCGCGCCCGCTTCCAACTTTTCTTTTGCGTCCGCCGCAGTGGAGATCCCACCCACGCCAATGATTGGCCACGACCCGTTGGTGTGTTCGTAGACCGCACGTATCATCGCAGTACTGCGGTCTTTCAGCGGTGCTCCTGAAAGGCCCCCAGTCTCCGCTAGAAATGCTTCATGACCGGGATGGGTCGGAGCATCCCGATGGACCGTGGTGTTGGTCAAGACCACTCCATCAGCACCAGCTGCTCGGGCGACATCAACCATACGAAGAAGCGCGTCCTCAGCAAGATCCGGTGCAAATTTCACCAACATCGGACGGGGCGTTGGGTGCCCTGTGTTCAACTCGTTCAAACGTGTGGAGAGGCCTTCCAACAAGCCCTTCAGCGCATCCTCATGCTGAAGATCGCGAAGATTAGGCGTGTTGGGTGATGAAACATTCACCACGAAACCGTCCACAACGTCATGCAAGCGTTCCATCGACGTCGCGTAGTCCTCCAACGCGTC
>PCBQ01000029.1 GCA_002731395.1 Methanobacteriota archaeon | reverse complement strand
AAGGATGGCTGGACCGGCACTTGGCCGGGTGGCAGAGCGCCGTGGCCGAAGACCGTCGACAGGCCGGCCTTGACCTCGCCATGACCGAGCGAAGCGAGGGGGGGGTCAACGGAGTGGTGCTCGTCGAGCCTCACCTTGGGCTGTCTGATGCACTGATAGAAGCCTCACGCACGAGCGTTCGGGCGGCCCTGTTGGGTGACGATGCCTAAGGTCCGCCACAGCCGCCGGGGTGGTATGCGCCTCGTGTCATGGAACGTCAACGGCTTACGCGCCGCCATCCGCAAGGGCATCGACGGGTGGATCGACACCCTTGGTGCCGACGTGCTGATGCTGCAGGAAACGCGCGTGCTCGAAGAGCAGTTGCCGAAGGACTGGTCATGGCCTGAAGGGCACGCCGTCCACCTTCACCCTGCAGAAAAGAAGGGGTATTCTGGTGTGGCCACACTCAGCACGCTTGAGCAAGATGTGCTTCCTGGGTTTGCGTGGGGCGAGGACGCCACCGACATCGAAGGACGCGTTCTTGTGACCCGCCACGGTGAACTTGTCTGCGTCAACACCTACCTGCCAAACGGTGGCGGCGGGCCGGAGCGCCAGGCGTACAAGGAGCGCTGGATGGACGCATGGCGGGCGTGGCTTGCGCCGTGGCTCGAAGCAGACCATCCGGTGGTCGTGGTCGGAGATCTCAACATCGCCCACACCGAAGATGACATCTGGAACCCCAAGGGGAACGCCAAGACAAGCGGCTTCCTTCCGCAAGAGCGAGCGTGGTTCAGCGAACTGTTGGCCGACGGGTGGGTCGACAGCTTCCGTCACGTGAAGGGCGAGGGTGAGAAAATCTACTCCTGGTGGTCCAACAGAGGCAACGCTCGTGCTGACGACAAGGGATGGCGCATCGATTACCTCCTGTGCAATCCGGCTGCGGCCGGACGCATCGTCGCCGTGGACATCGTCCGCCAAGCCGGGCTCGAGGTCAGCGACCACGCGCCATGCATCCTCGACCTCGCCGATTGACAAGAGATGTTTTCCGTGCGAGCGCAGAGGGGTTGTCCATGAAGAGCATGCGGGCGTTGTTATCACTCATCGTTGTCGTGCTTGTCCTTCCCATGCCAGCAAGCGCCTTGTGCGCCGACCCAGCGTCGTGCCGAATCCTCACTGCGAGCATGATGTCTATCCTTTGCATGCCGATGTACATCGCTGGGCTCATCATGCTGGCCTTTGCCAGCACACGACCTTGGGTGGTGATCTTTGGCATCATGGGCGTACTTGGGTCCGCTCAGGCCGCCTTTGCGGTGATTCCAACGCGCCTCGATCTTCTGTGGCTTGTTGCGATCCACCTCGTTTCCGCTGTGCTGTTTTTGGTCGTCGGCATTCGGGCCTTTCGAGACCGCCCAAAAATGAAGGTCGTACCAGTTCAGGCGCCTTGAAGTTCTCCGTCATACGAAGGGAGACTTCATTCCCTGACCACCGATGGTCAACCATGCGCCTCTACCACAACCCGCGTTGTTCGAAGTCACGGCAAGCCGTGGCCCTGCTGAAGGAGCGCGGCGTCGCCTTTGAGGAGCACCGCTACCTGACGGAAGGCGTGCACGCAGAGGACCTGAGCTTGCTCGCTGGACTTGCCGGCATCGTGCGGAAGAACGACCTGGACAAAGACATCGATCTTTCCGACGTGGCCGCCGTTCGCGCCCTTCTGGCCTCAAACCCGAAACCGATGCAGCGACCCGTGCTTGTGCACGAGGGGCGTGCGGTCATCGGTCGGCCGCCCGAAGACATCCTCCAACTGCTGGGCTGAGGTGAAGGCGTGAACGCGTGGATTTGGTTGCTCATCGCCATCGTCTCCGAGGTCATCGCCACGTCGAGCCTCAAAGCCACCGAGGGATTCACGCGAATCGGGCCTTCCATCGTGGTGCTGATCGGCTACGTCGGCTCCTTTTGGTGCGTCTCCCAAACCTTGGATACCATTCCGCTTGGCGTCGCCTATGCGGTCTGGTCAGGTGTCGGTATTGCCGCGCTTGCCGTGGTCACGGTGGTCGTGTACGACCAGAAGCTGGACGCTGCAGCACTGATTGGCATGGGCCTGATCATCGCTGGCGTGGTCGTGCTTCGGCTCTTCAGTGAAACCGCACTCGAATGAGGGCGTTCACTCGGCCGTGATGACATGGATGCGGCCGTTGCCCCCGAAGGTGGCGTAAAAGAGGTCCCCGCTGGGGTGGAAGACGATCGGCAGGGGCGTGCCAAGGCCAGAAGCGAACACCGAGGTCGCGCCGGACCATGAGCCGTCCTCTGCCTGGGTGAAATCGATGCGGACGATTTCATGGCCCACAGGAACGACGCTGTTCCATGACCCGTACACCGTGGCATACACCGTGTGGTTGCCGCCGGGCAAACTGGAATTGACCGGTCGGTGAGCAAGCCCGTTCAGGCTGCTATGGGGCGTCCATGTCGCAACCGGAGCTTCGGTTCCTTCGGGGACAGGTGTATCTGGGCCGTCGTTCGGCCAGCCGTAATCCGCCCCATCGATAAGCAGATTCACCTCTTCGGGTGGGTGATCGCCCTCCCAATCTCGCCCGTTGTCGCTGAAGAGGTATCCAATTCCTTCGACCCACGTCCCGTCAAACGAGTTTCGTACACCGCTGGCCAGCACCCCGTGATCGCCCGTGGTTGCGTTGACCCACAACAAGGCAGCGTTGCGCTCATCGGCCTCCTCGCACACGTTGCAGGTAGANCCTGAGTGCCAGACGAGGGTCCCGTTTGGAAGCACATTCACAGCNTTGGTCTGATGGTTCCCGGTGGGGACGCCGTCCACAAGCACGGTGCTGTTCCCGGTCGGCGCCCGCTCGTCATCGAGGGTGAAGCTGCGCAACCGCCCCGCTTCGGACACGATGAGGGTTTCATCGAGCAAAGCCACATCGTGGGGGAAATCAAGGCCATCGAGCCACGTCACCGGTTTACCCGCCTGCCACGACCCGTCATGTGCCATTGGAAGAAGGACGATACGTCCTCCGTCACGATCGCAGACGAGCATGGTCTCGTTGTCCAACCATTCCATGCAGGTGGGACCACCGAGGTTGCCGACCAGCAAAGCCACTTCCATGCCTTCCTCGACCACGGGTTCGTGAACGTCTGCGTACGGCCACATCTGGCGTGCAATGACGAGCAGGAGCAACGCGGTCACCAAGACCGGTAGATGGCGGCTCCAAGCCATGGCAATGACCCACCGTAATGGGATTTAGCCACGCGGGTGGTTTCACTCGCGGCGGGCCAAGATCATCGCTGCTGCGACAAGGGCCACGACGGCCATTGGGGCAGCGAAACCTGGCGCGTCCTCCGAAGAGGAGCTGGAGCCTGTTTCGCTGGCCGGGGCGGGGTCGCCCTCACCAACCGTCACGATGCCCACCATGTCAGAGCTGGCGTGAGGCTCGCACACATAGGTGAAGTCTTGGTCACCGGTGAACGTCACACGGAAGTCTTCGGTCTCCTTGGCTTCTCCTGAACTGATACCGCCCTCGAGGGCAGTTGTTTCTCCTTCCGCAGCGGTCTCAACGACGTTGTGGGCCATGGATTCATCCGTCCACTGCCAGCACACCGTGTCACCGTCGTTCACGGTGAGTGTGGCCGGGCTGAACTTGATGCCGCTGGGCGCGATGCGGACCGTGTGGTCGCACTCGGCCTCAGGGGTGACCGCCGCGGTGGCGGTGGTGTCGGTTTCTTCAGACATGCCGGGGGCAGCAAGGAAACTGAACACGACAAGGGTACAGAGCAACGTGGCGATGATACGCATGGTTGATGCCATACTCACTTCCTTTTGAAACGTGACATTCCGCCTGTGCTCACGCATCGAACGGGGAGGCGTAGTCGCTGACTTCAGAAGCGATTCGAAGCAATTGGTTGTACTTCGCCGTCCGGTCGCTGCGAGCAGGAGCCCCGGTTTTGATCTGCCCGGCGCGGGTTCCGACGCAGAGGTCGGCGATCGTCACGTCCTCGGTTTCACCAGAACGATGACTGACGACGTTGTTGAAACCGTTCCGCGAGGCAAGATCCATCGCTTCAAGGGTCTCGGTCACCGTGCCGACTTGGTTGACCTTGACCAACATGGCATTGGCGGCCTGCATCTCAATGCCCCGTGCGAGGCGCTCGGATTGCGTCACGAAAAGGTCGTCACCCACGATTTGCACCCTGTGGCCTTCCCGTGCCGTAAACCGGGACCATCCGAGCCAGTCGTCCTCATCAAATCCGTCCTCGATGGACAAAATCGGGTACTCGTCCAGCCATCCAGAGTACACATCAGCCAACGCCTCGCTGTCGATGGCTTGTCCGTCGATGTGGTAGGCTCCGTCCCGATGGAATTCTGTGCTGGCGACATCAAGGGCGATCCCCATGTGTTCGGTGGAGTAACCGGCCGCCTCAATGGCTCGAACGAGGTACTTCAGGCCGTCTTCGTTGGACGGCAAATTCGGTGCGAAACCGCCTTCGTCACCGATGCCCCCCAAAAGGCCGTCTTGGCGCAATTCGGCCTTGAGGGCATGGTATGTTTCCACGCCGGCACGAAGGCCTTCTCCGAAGCTGTCAAACCCGTGTGGCACGACCATGAATTCCTGAACATCAACGTTGGATGCAGCATGCGCTCCACCGTTGAGGATGTTCATCATGGGGACCGGCATCAAGCCGCCCGCGACACCCCCAACATAGCGCCACACTGGAAGTTCGTGCTGGGCCGCGCCTGCATGCAAACACGCCAGCGAAGCGCCGAGGGTGGCGTTGGCCCCGAGGCGGGACTTGTTTCCCGTACCGTCGAGTTCAACGATGGTCTCGTCAAGAATGCGCTGGTCGTCCACCGGCATGCCCACCAAGGCTTGCGCGATGTGCTCTGTTACCGCGGTCACAGCAGCATCCACGCCTTTCCCCATCCAGGCTTTGCCGCCGTCACGCAGTTCCACCGCTTCATGCCGGCCGGTTGAGGCCCCTGAGGGAACGGCGGCGCGTCCGGCTAAGACACCGTCCACGTAGCAGTCGACCTCAACCGTTGGATTCCCACGGGAGTCCAAGACCATCCTCGCATCCAGTCCAGTGATATGACCGCTCATGGGCTTCCCTAATTGTGGCCAACAGACGTCCGTCCTTCAACGGTGCGGCGGCTCAGACATGGTTGAGCCAACGCATCCAGCGTGCCGTCGAGGCCTGTGCGGCGGGGATGTCGTGTTCTTCTCGGCATTCATGCAGCCAACAGAGCTGCTCGTCTGCGGGTGAAATCGAGAAGAGTTCAACGCGATACAGCAGCCTATCAGCGTCGGCAGAGACCGTGCCTCGGAAATCTTCCACAAACAGATGCAGGAGGTGCCGGGGGTATTGGCGCAACCCCCTGCAGCATGGCTCAGCGAGCACCACGCCGTTGTTCATGAACAGCAACGCAGCTCCTGTCAAAGGCTGGACTTCGTGCATCAGGATCTCACTGCCGTCGAGCATGGCGGCGACTTCAACCTGATACCATTGGTGCTGCGCATGAGGAAGGTCGAGATTCGCAACCTCATCGAGGAAGGTTTGCAGGCGCGCAACGCCCTCTGCACTTGCCACGGAACTCCCTGAACATCCCGCCTTCTTGAAGGCGAGCATTGGTAAGCATTCGCCGAATTTCGTCCAACAATTCCTGATATGTGGATGATATCGGCGTAGAAGGGGCTATATGGGTCCGTCTTTCCTCAAAGACCATGCCCCGCATCGCCGAAATTGACCGAGCCATCCTCGCTGCCCTGCGTGCCAACGGCCGCATTTCGTACGTTGACTTGGCCAAGGTGGTCGGAGCAAGCGAACGCACCGTCCGTACCCACGTGAGGAAACTCGAGGAAGACGGGACCATCCGAGGTTACACCATCCGTGAAGGTGGCGTAGGCTTGACTGCGCTGGTGCGCATCAAGGTCGCACCCGGTGCAGAAATCGGTTCCTTCGCCTCGGAAGTCACCCATTGGACGGGTGTTGAAGTGGTGTACGAAGTGTCAGGAGAAGCAGACCTGATCGCCTTGGTGCACGTCGACGACACGATGTCGTTGCGTCAGCTGCTCGATAAAATGTGGATGGCGGCTCCTGATGAAATCGCATCCACCACCACCGAACTCGTGCTCGAGCAATATTGATCAGGACACGGTTCCATTTTTCCACCGCACAACGGCGGCAACCGCCACCGCTCCGGTCACCGTAGCCAGCGTGTAGATGAGGAGCCCCCCTGCTCCGGACAGGAGATTCGGACCAAGGGTTCGCGCCGGATTCATCGACGCACCGGTGAGCGGCCCGAACAAGAAGGCAAGCAGGGCCACTGTCGCGCCGACCACCACCGCGACCGTTGGCGTGGAATCCCCACACCATGCAACCACGCCTAGAATCGAGGCCATCAACGCAGCCGTGATGCCAATTTCAATGCCAATCGCAGAAAACATGGACACACCCTCAGCGACCAACGTTGGTGCGAGTTCACTGGGGCCGAGGGCGAGGTAGACCAGAGCGCTTCCGAGCACGCCGCCAGCACCTTGAGCCATCACGTAACCCAACCATCGTTGGCGCTGCAAATGCCCGGTGAGCACGAAACCCGTGGACACGGCCGGGTTGATGTGGGCCCCGGACACCCCACGTAAGAGGAGAATGGCGAGGGTGACGGCGAGCCCAAACGACAAGGAAATCACGAGCAAGGAGCCGCCAAGGGCGACGCTTCCTGTGCCAATGGCCACCATCCAGGCGGTCCCGATGAATTCAGCGCCATAGGCGCGCCAGGCACCGCTCATGTCCCGATCAAACCTTCCACTTCACCGAGCAACCAATGCTTTGGGTGCGATCAACTGCAGGGTTGTTGCCGCTCAGCATGGCCGCGAGGGCGTCACGAAGGTCCTCTTTGGTCACGTGGCCGGGGTCTTTGGGTGAATCGTCCATACGACCTCGGTACACGATTTCATCCTGAGCGTTCAGGAGGTAAACCTCCGGGGTGCGTTCCGCTCCCCATGCCGTGGCCACGGTCTGTTCCGCATCGTGGAGGTAAGGGTAGGGCATGCCGCCTTCGGCTCGCTTTACCATGTGCTCCCAGGAATCGTTCTCGTAGACGACAGGATCGTTGCTGTTGATGCCGACAAAACCGACGCCAACCGATGCAGCATGTTCAGCCATGGCGTTGAGCCGGCCGACGCTTGCGACCACATATGGGCAGTGGTTGCATTCGAAAACAACGATGGTTCCGTGTTCGCCGCGTGCTGCGGCAAGATCCATGGCATCAGGCCCGTGGTTTGGGTTGGCGTTAGGAAGGTGAAAATCGGGTGCGGTCATGCCGGGTTCGAGGGACATGGCCCTGCGTGGGCCCCCCACGACATAGCCCTTCCTCGGGTCTCATGCGACGAGGTGCTGCTCGCTTTGCTCGAGACGGCGGCGAGCAAGGGCATGGTCGGGATCGATGCTCAACACGGCTCGCCACGCGGCCGCAGCCTCCTCGTGGTTGCCAAGGGTGTGGTGAATGGCGGCAAGGTGAAGCCGAGCATCGAGATGGTCGCCTCGGCAACGGATGGCCGCCTCGAAATCTGAAGCAGCTTCCTCAAACCGTTCCCAGCGCAGGTAAAGCAGGCCACGTTGATGCCAAGCATGGGCGTGATTGGGGGCCGCACGCAGGGCCTCGTTTAGCGGTGCTTCAGCGCGCTCTGGGCGGTCAAGCGCCACCTGGCAGGCTGCCATCTGTGTCAACGCATGGTGATGGTTGGGCACAGCGTCTATGATGACCTTGAGGTCGTCCACGGCTTCGTTCCAGTGCGTCAGCGCCATCTTTGATTCAGCCCGACGCAAGCGGGCAAGCAGCAAATCTGGCGCTTGGACAAGCAAGCGTTCAGCGTCCTCGAGCGCGCGTTCTGGGAGGTCTCCGCCAAGGTAGGCCGAACACCGATTCAAACGAGCGCGCACGTGGGTGGGGTCCAGCGTCAAGGCCTCGTCGTACCTCGCGATCGCATCATCCAGCCGTCCACGACGGGCAGCGATGTTGCCTCGAACGTAGGCGATGAGGGCTCCCTCGCCACGGATGTCGGCTGCGTCCGTCAGGCGTTCTGCCTCGACGTCGTCGCCGTTTTCAAGCGCCAAAAGTGCAGATTCCGCACACAGTGCGGGGAGATGTTCTTCGAGCAGGCGCCCAGCCCTTGTCAGGGAATCTGAAGCGGCCTCAAAGTCACCAAGCAAGCGCTGCACGCGGCCCATCGCAAGCCAAGCGAGTCCGTTTTCCCGATCCAACTTGAGGGCCTGGTCGATGGCATCGCCTGCCTCGCGCAAACGACCACCATCAACCGATCCTGTGCCGTCACGAATCAGGTCAGCACGTGCGAGAGCCAGGCGGCCTTCAACCAAATGCAGGCTGGCGTGATCGACGCCAACTGGAACGGCGTCAAGCAGTGCTTGGGCCTGCTCCAAACCACCTCGCTCGAGCCGCCGAGTCGCGATGGCCGCACGGAGCTGAGCGTTGTCGGCATGCGCCAGCATGGCTCGATCAAGACCCTCCTCAGCCGCCGTGAAGGCGCCGACCCCTTCCTGGAGGTCCGCCTTCAGCATGATCAGAATCCAACCCCCTGCATTGAGCGCAACAGCATGCGTGGCAGCCTTGAGTGCCTCCTGCTCACGACCCGGGAGCCGCGCCAAGCAACGGGCTTTGAGCGCCCATCCTTCCCCGTGTTGACGATCAAGATTGAGGCAAGCCTCGGCTGAAGACAACGCCTGGTCGACATCGCTGCCTTCGAGCAGTTCGCCTCGGCGAACCCAATCGTCCGGTTGCGAGGGGTCCTCGCGAAGGGCTGCTTCGATTTCGGCCAAGGCTTCATCGGGCGCACCGGCCCGTGCACGCAGGCCTGAAAGCAGACTGCGGTCCGCAGCGGTGACCTCACCAAGTGCTTCAAGCCGCCGAACCGGCCGTTCGGCCTCGGCCTGTCCTGCTGAAGCCAGGAGATGGGCTTGACGGCGCAGGAGGTCGGTGTCGTCTGGTCGCTCTGAGAGTTGAGCCTCAAGGTGCGCCAAGCGTGCAGCACCATCGCCACGACGCGCAGCAATGCGCTCGGCGATGGCGTGGAGGGCGGCGTCCCCCGGCCGATCGGCGAGGGCGTGGTGGAGGAGGTGCTCAGCGGTTGCATCATGGCCCATCAACAAGGCTGCCTCAGCCAATTGCGTCAAACTTGCAGAGGACAATTGGCCTTCGACGGGCAGACCATCGGCCGCAGCACGAGCGAAGAGGTGCTGCAGCGTCGAACGCTTCATCGGATCGATGGCTGCCTCCATGGCCTCGGGCGTGGAGGGGAGGCTCACCACCAAGCGGTCCAACGTGCGCCACAACGCTGCGACGTCTACCTCGTCCTCGTTGAGGAGGCGATGTGCCATGATGGCTCCGTCGAGGTCGGGAAGAACGCTTCTAGCGTCCTCAAGCAGGGCTTCCATGGACGACAGACGACGACCCAACGCCTCGATCGCTTCCCGCTGCTGAACGGCATGCGCCGCGGCGGCT